>QNBK01000033.1 GCA_003644105.1 Spirochaetota bacterium
GTTGAAGCTCACAGCCGAGGTTACGATGAGAGCTCCGCTGCCGCATCATTTAAGAATCACGGTTATCCCACAGCAGAACTGCTGCTGGCATACAGACAGATTGCCCGGGCCGGCGGTAGTTCAGGATCTTTAGTATCAGGCAGAATCATCGCCTCGGGAGGTTTGCGGACACCCCGTGATTTTGCCGTGTCCCTTGCCTGCGGCTCTCATCTGGCGGCCGCCGCCCTCCCCTTTATCAGACTGGCGTCCGAGGGGGGTATTGATGCCCTCTCTGAATACATCGGCGAACTGGGGATCGGTATACGTGCTGCCATTGTGCTCGGGGGGACAGGGTCACTTGAAAATTTCAGAAAATCAGAGCTCCGGATAATACCGGAGGTTCTCGACAACGCCGAAAAACTGGCGGAAGAAGCCCTTAAGGCGATGGACCGGTAATGGGTGATTTTTCATCTCGAAAGTTCAGGAAAGGACCGATCCGGGATAGACGGGATATGATTTCCCCGGACAGCGGGAAAGACTTTGCTGCTACAGGCCATGATGAAAATTTACTGGACCTCTCTGAGGTGATGATTGAGCAGGCGGTAGGCTATTACGGGGTTCCCCTGGGGGTTGCAGGACCTCTGCCTGTAGACGGGAAAAAAATGATGATTCCCATGGCCACCGAAGAACCCTCTGTAATAGCCGCTGTTACTTTTGCCGGAAGCCTTTTATCCTCCAGCAGAGGTATCACCACTCGTGCCTCAGATCCGGTAATGGTGGCGCAGATTTTCCTCGAAGATGTGGAAGAACCGGGCGCGGTTTGTGTAGAGAAGGTTCTTGATTCCCGGGATATTATCCGCAAACGACTCAAACCCATCCTGGAAACCATGGAAGAACGTGGGGGCGGCTGGCGGAACATGGAAGCCCGGTGGATTGCACCCTCGAGAACCCTGGCGATAAACCTCCAGATTGATGTGAGGGATGCTATGGGGGCTAACCTCCTGAACAGCGCCGCCGAGGAGATACGCCCCCTGCTGGAAGAAATAACCGGTGGACGTGTTCTGATGGCCATACTCTCCAACCGTTCGTGGAACAGAACCGCGTCGGCCAGGCTGAGTATTCCTGTGAAGGTTCTCGGGTGTAACGGTTTTAACGGGAAGGATACCGCCCGGCGCATTGTCCGGGCCGCCAGAGTAGCCCGGGAAGATCCCGACCGGGGGGTTACCCACAACAAGGGTATTATGAACGGTATTTCAGCACTGGCCCTGGCCACTGGGAACGATTGCCGGGCGATTGAAGCGGCGGCACATGCCTATGCCGGACGCTACGGGCCCTACCATGGTTTAAGTGAATACTGGATTGAAGGGGATGTACTTCAAGGCTCCCTGGAGATGCCTCTGCCCTTTGCCGTTACCGGTGGAGCTGTGGGGTTTCATCCGGTTTCCCGGTGGTCGCTGGAGATGCTGGGGAATCCCGACGCCCGGGGGTTAAGCCGAATTGCCGCAGCACTGGGACTGGCTCAGAATCTGGCGGCTCTCAGGGCTCTGGTGAGCGAGGGGATTCAAAGCGGTCATATGGGTTTACATGCCCGGAGACTGGCCTATGCCGCTGGGGCCCGGGGGGATGAGATTCCTCTTTTTACCGCCTTTATCAGAAACGAAGAGATTCGGGGGAAAGAAGAAGCAGCCCGGCGATTTGCTGAATGGCGGCTTAAATGATAAATGAGGGAAATGATAGAAGGGGATTTTCAGGATACGGACATTCAACCGCTCATCCCAGTCTGGCTCTGATAAAATACTGGGGAAAGGCGGACAGCGTAGAAAATCTTCCGGCAACCCCGTCACTGGCAGTAACTCTCGACGGACTGAAAACTGAAACCTCTGTGTGGATATCCCTGAACACCGGCAGCGGGAACACAGCGGATGCTGTGTTTATTGAGGGTGTTCTTCAGGAGAAAAAGAGATTCGAGCCTTTTTTCCGGGAGTTCAGAAGGCTGTTGGAGAAGAAGAAGCCGGATTTTAGTGATTTTACAATTAAAGCGGAGAGTTCTTCGAATTTTCCAGCCTCCGCAGGGCTTGCAAGCTCTTCCAGTGGTTTTGCCGCGCTGGCCTGTGCCTGCAGCGGGGCAGCCGGGGTGGAATTAAGCCGGGATGTGCTCTCGGCTCTGGCCCGTATAGGCTCTGCTTCGGCGGCCCGCTCTCTTTATGGGGGATTTACCTCCCTTGCTGAGGGGAAAAGACATGCAAAGCAGCTTTTTAATGAAAACTGGTGGCCGGAGTTCCGCATTATTATTCTGGAACTGGAAAAAAAGCCAAAGGAAATTTCATCCAGAAAGGCCATGGAGCAGACCAGAATAACTTCCCCGTACTACAATTCCTGGGTAAAGGACTCTGTTGTTCTGATGAACGAGGCGGAAACAGCACTGGGAAATAGGAATCTTGAAATCCTGGGACCGATTATCAGAAAAAGCTACCTCCGTATGTTTGCCACCATGTTTGCAGCCGATCCCCCTGTTATCTACTGGAAACCGATAAGCCTTGGAGTTATCAGACTCTGTGAAGAGATGAGGGCCGAGGGTATATCCGTATGGGAAACCATGGATGCCGGCCCTCAAGTGAAACTGTTCTGCACCGAGAATGAAACGGGGAAAATCCTGAGTCGTCTCGAGGCTGTTTTCCCGGATATCAGAGCCAGGGTTTGTACCCCCGGTTCGGCTCCTGTATGAACCACATTACCCCCCAACACTGGAGTGCACCGGGTAGTCTTCTGATTGCCGGTGAGTATCTGATAACAGAGGAGGGAGGCTGCGGAGTTGCCCTGGCCGCCGGAGGCCGCTCTTATCTTGAATCGGAGTTATCCAAGCGTGGAGTACCGGGGGATTCTGATTTGAAGATGGAGGGTTACTGGCCGAATGGCGGTGAAAAGTGGTCCCCTCAGGACGGAGATTCTCCCACTCTGGCGGCAGCCGTATGGAAACAATGCCGAAACTCGGGACATGGAACGAAGGGGGAGGGAAATGCTGTATCAGGGCGGATGGTTGTTGATACTTCGGAGTTTTACGATAAGCGGGGCCGGAAACTGGGATTCGGATCCAGTGCGGCGGCGGCACTGCTGTATTCCCGGGGTCTTCTCTATTCTGCTCCGGCAAAGTCTTTACAGCCTGCCGACTGTGCTCTTCGGGCACACTCCAGCTGGCAGGGCGGCCGGGGCAGCGGTTACGATGTACTGACATCGGCCTACGGCGGAGCCGGTAGATTCACCGGCGGTGTACAGCCGAAATGGGACACTTTATCCTGGCCGGATGATTCAGAGAGTCCCCGCATATTGGAATCCTGGCTGATTAAAGGGGCAGAAGCGGTTAAAAGTCCGGATGCCGTAAGCCGGTTTCAACGATGGCAAAACTCTAAAAAAAACTCATATCATCTGATATCTGAAATATCAGAAATTACGGAGAATCTCAGTAATTTACTTCTTGGCGGAATGGATTCCACTCCAGGGAAAATTCTGGAAAGTATCCATCGTCTTGCAATTTCCGGTATTCAACTGGGCGAAGAAATCGGGGTTCCTGCGAAGCCGTTAATCCCCGGAGTACCTGATATCCCGCTTTACCGTCGGGGCAGCCTTGCGCTTAAATGCCTCGGGGCCGGCAACGAAAGTATTCTGCTGCTTTTCATACCCGGCGGCCTTAGCTCCGATGAGATAAAATCCCTGAAAGGGCTGCAGGAAAGAGGCCTGGCTGTGCCGCTCAAGGTGGAGCACGAAGGTTTAAGATCTGAGTTGCATCCCGGGGAACATAAATGAGTGTAATCGGCAGCGGCCGGGGAAAGCTGATTCTCTTCGGTGAGCATGCCGCAGTGTATGGATTTCCAGCAGTTGGCACGGCACTTCCCTGCCGGACGGAGATTTCCCCGGGAAGTTTGACTTCTGAAACTGACAGGGGGGATAACAAGATTCTCCAGGAAGTTCTGAGTAGCGCCGCAGCACTGGTCCCGGGAATACCCCTTCAGAATTTCAGCAGGCTGACACAATTATCCGATGTCCCCCGTACCGGCGGTTTCGGATCTTCTGCAGCTCTATGTGTCGCAGTGTCCAGAACGGTATTGGGACGAACGTCTAAGGAATACAACCGTGAGGTTCATCTATTGGCCAACCAGCTTGAAAAACGCTTTCACGGTACCCCTTCGGGGATAGACACCGGTATGGCCTGTGATACCTCCGCCGCCGCCTGGGTAAAGTGTGATGGAGAGATACCCGAGAGAAAGCCTCTGGAAATTCCCGAATGGCATATTATTTACGGCGCTCTCCCGAGAACCTCTCCTACCGCAGATTCTGTTGGCCGGCTGCGGGAGTTAAAAAATTCTGGTGATAGTTCTGTTATCTCTGCCATGGGGGAACTTGGAAGAATTTCCGAGCTTTTTATTGAAGCAGCCCGAATTAAAAAAAAGGGGTTCCCCGCCAGGGCGGCGGCATTGGCAAACCAGGCCCAGAGGGTGCTTGCATCACTGAATCTGTCCTCAGAAGAACTCGATACTGTATTGGAACTTGCCGGGGAACTTGGAGCCTCAGGCGGGAAACTCAGCGGCGGGGGTATGGGAGGTGCTTTTTATATATGTGTTCCGGATAGGGAAACCGAAAGCCGTATTCTCAGAATCCTTCCCGGGAAATTATTCCGCCAGGGAATCAGGCTGACTGTTTCTCTGACAGCTTTTGAATTCTAAACAAGCCCTTTCGAATTGATAACGGCTATTCATAAGCCTGAAAGCCCTCGCCGAAAACCTCACGGACATCGGTAAGATAGACAAACGCATCAGGATCGATATCTCTGACAATTCTCTTCAATCGGGGAACTTCTCTTGATTTCAGTATACAGACAAGCAGCTCCTTTCGGTTACCGGTATAAAGGCCCCGGCCCTCAAGACCGGTAATCCCCCGGTCCAGCTCTTTTAAGAGTTTTTGAGCAACCTCGTCTGGCTTGATGGATATGATGTGAGCAGCCTTGGCAAAATTGATACCAAGTGTAACGTTGTCAATAATTCTAGTTGTAACCACCAGGGTAACCACCGCGTAGAGAGCCAGCTCGTAACTATGAAATGAGAATGCTGCAGTAATGACAACCAGAACGTCGATTACCAGAAGTACTTGAGCGATACTGATGTGGGAAATACTTTTATGAATAATTCTGGCGGCAAGGTCGGTACCACCAGTGGTGGAATCCTGCCGGAAAACGAGTCCCAGTCCCACCCCCATCATGGCACCGCCGGCCAGAGCGGCCAGGAGAAGATCGTCAGTGATAGGGGTAATCACTGCAAAGAGGTCAATAAACAAAGAAAGAACAACTGTAGCCAGCAGGGTGCGTAGACCGAAGGAACTTCCTACAAGCCTGAAGCCGACCAGAAACAGGGGAACGTTGATTACCAGGCTAACCAGACCCACCGGCCAGGACGTCCAGTAATGAATAATGGTGGCAAGACCGGTAACACCGCCGGCGGCAATTTTATTGGGAACCAGAAAAAGGGAAATACCCAGAGCCATCAGGGCACAGCCGGCAATGAGAACAACGATACTCCGGATATCCCGGATCGTCGGCTTCCTGATTTTCATTAAAAACCTCGAGTCTTGCGGATGCTGTCCCAGGCTTCCTGAATCTCCTGAAATTTCTTATTGGCCAATTCTGTAAAATCCTTTGGAAGGCCCTTAGCTGCAATTTTATCGGGGTGATACTCGGACGCTTTTTTCCGATAAGCCTTACGGATTTCAGATTCTGTGGCATTTTCCTGGATTCCAAGGGCCGCATAGGCGGACTTCAGGGACTGACTTCCCGAGGCAGCACCCGAGGGGCCGTAACCTGAAGAGCCTGTGCCCGAACCGGCGCCGTAGCGCATTTTCAAGGATTCGTAGGTACCGGGACGAAAACCAAAGGTGGCTGCGGCTTCGCGCATCAAACGGTCTTCCTCGGGATGGAGACTCCCTCCGGCAGCGGATACCCGAACCATGATGATGAGCATCATTTCCAGCAGCTGCGGACGAGACCTGAAAGCTTCGGCGGCCTGCCTGGCATACACACCCATGGGGGTACTCCCCGATGCTGCTTTTCTGAATATAGCCAATGCCGAGGCGACACTGGAAGGATCGGTAATGTGCAACTCATTCACAACAACGCTCTGAAACAGCTGTTCTTCCTGAGGGCTCACATAACCGTCAGCAGCAGCAAGGCGTCCGAGCATGGAAAAAAGATTGTCCATAAAAGCCGGACCGGCAGAAGCAGAGGAGCCCCATCCGGAAAACCAGCCGCTCTGTCCTCCTGTTCTGCCGGATTGACGGAAAAGCTGAGTGCCGATCCGGGAACCCAGAGAACTGCCCAGCATTCCGCCGAGTATTCCTATCATCAGGCCGAATCGTGCTCCGAGTAAGAATCCTAAGATGGCTCCGATGAATGCGCCGGGATTAATCAAAAGTCTGTCTCCTGCTGAATACAAAGAATATGCATTCGTTTCTTAAGTTAACCAATTGTACTAAAAGGGACAAGTTACAAAAATATCAGTTATAGATCAGTCTTCAGTCAGTCTTCAGAATGAAGATTCAACACCAGAGAGGCACCGTCGGTGAGAATAACGTCAGACTTTTCATAAGGTATCACCTGATTTCCTGAAATAAGTGTGAATTGAATATCAAAACTCAAAGTCCCGGGGGCTGCATTGATGTTGATGTCTGCAGTTTCACCAGACCGGATATATCTTCCATCAAGAACATCAGGGCCCCAGGAATTATCGGAAACAGCGCTGATCCGAAAGGAAGATACGGCAGAGCCTGTCCGATTGGTTATAGAGATATTCCGTTCAGCTCCGGCATAGGCAGAAAGCCTTGCCTGATTCTCAGGCCCCACTGTCAACTTGCCGCTGATTGCCGGCAAAACTTCGTACAGAACGTAAACAACGGAATCGGAATCAATCATTCTGAAAGCCCAGGGAGCCGACCCTGTTAAATCCAGAGAAACAGACTCTCCATCAAGAACAACCTGACCGGGAATCAGGTCGTCTCCCCACTTATCCTCCCCTGCCGGAGCAGCCTGAATCAACTCGATAACAGAGCCTGTACGGTTTACAACTGTGAGAGATTCAGAGAAAAGACCGGTTAATGAAAGAAAAAACAGAGCCGATATGAGATACTTCATTCTACCTCCAGGTCTTCAACCAGATCTTCCACCTGGTCTGCTTTCTCATTCTGATATTGATATTCCAGAATTGCAGCTTTGATATTTGCAAAGAACATGGGGAAGATAACGTTGTAAAAATAATAGGCCTGATGGGTGATACCCTTGTTCATATCGTAACTTCGCTGAACATTTGCCCTCATATCAGCCATCCAATGGTCGTATCCGGTAAACCCCTTCTTCTTTTCCGAGTCAACAGGACTTCTGCCTTTAACTGAATCCTGCAGTTTACCCAGGAGTTCAAGCAGGCTGAACAGGGAGTGCTCCTCGGTAATCTGCAACCTGAGTTTAATGATGTCTCCATCATGTTTCATCAGCATGGCTTTATACTTTCCGGGAAGCATAATCCTGTAAAGAGAATCTTTACGGATACGGATATTCATCTTCTTGAAAAGCTCTTCCAGCTGGTTGATTACAAAATGATTACCCCTGTAGTACTTTATAAAATTAACAATATCATCAGCACCGGTGTCACCCCGGGTAAGAAGAAGCTTTGACTGATCCCTGATACTTTCCGGTAAAGAAGGATTCACCTGTATGCTGAAAGTTTTAAACTCGGCATTCTTTTTATCTTTCAGGTAAACAACCGCTTTCTGGAACAGTTCACCAAAGGAGATTTCCCTGTAGACACTGCCCAGAGCCTGAGCCTCCCGTTTTATTCTGCGGTGATACTCGGTGGTGATACCAGCCTCATCAAGAATATCAAAAAAATCTGAGGTAATCCTCAATCCGCCGATGGGAGCGGAAGATTCCATACGCTTAGCCTCAATAACCGGCATACCGATCACATCCCACTGCTTGGCCCCTTCGGGACCAAAGTTACCGATAAGTACTTTACCCAGTGAAGCTCCGACACGAATCCTGATCTGAAACAGTGCATTAAAGGATGCCGAGGCGTAGCCCTGTCTGAGTTCACCCAGAATGCCATAGGCCTCCAGAATGGCATCCACCGTAGACCGGTTGGATATCTTTTTCAGATAATTATGGTTTGTCTGGTTGAATAAACTGCTTACTCTCTGCAGTTCAACACAGGTGTAAAACAGTTCACGGGCCATAAACTTGACTGCATCATCCTCATCCATCTCCTTTACCAGAGGGTCGATGGGCCCACCGTAGTGAAACATCAGACTGTCACCTTCAATTTTATTCAGATAACCGCCGTGTTTACGCAGCACCCAGTGGAAAGCCGAATACAGACCGTTCAGAACAGTCTGATTTTCAGGGGGACTCAGGAATTGAGAAAGGAAGGTGTATCGTGAGATATCAAGGAATCCGATGGCTATGAGGGTTTCATTCGACTTGGTATAAATGCCTCCGGCTTCAACAATGGCCTCTACCAGCTGTTTCGGGAGATAAAAATCTTCAATTTTCCTTCGGAGTTTGAGTTCATCGGATATTTGGTTCTGGTCAAAATTTACTTTCATGAATGGTACTATAATAATAGCATGTCCAAAGTACGTCATGCCTTTCTTTTGCAACTGTTTACATTTTATCGCTGAAAAGCGGATAATCTTAAGGAAACGAAGCGGAGAAATACATGATTCTGAATGAGAACGTCGAGCGGAAAATCATACCAATCGCCGGTGGTAAAGGCGGCGTAGGGAAAAGCGTTATTGCCGTTAATCTTGCTTTAAGCATGTCGATGTTCGGGAAAAAGACTGTTCTTGTCGACCTCGATCTCGGCGGTTCCAACCTTCACACCCTTCTCGGTCTGCGAAATACAAACCCCGGTATGGGGAATTTTGTTTCCGGGCGTAAATACTCGGTTAACGAACTCCTTTGCCCCACTGATTGGGATAACCTGTATTTCATTCCTGGAGATGTACTTGTATACGGTATAGGCGAAATCAGTAAATCCGTTAAGGCCCGTATCGTCAAAGGTCTGCTGGATATAGATGCTGATTACATCATTGTCGACCTGGGCGGTGGTACAAACTTTACCGTCGTTGATTTCTTTCTGATATCCAATTCCGGTCTGATTGTAACCACACCGCAGACAACATCGATTATGAATGCCTATTCCTTCCTGAAGAACTATGTTTTCCGTTTCCTGCAGAGGGCTTTTGCCTCGGATAAAAAAATATCAGCCTACCTGAAAAAGGTACTCAAAGAACGGCGCCCCGGTGAACAGAAAACAGTCAGCGACATGATAGAAGACATCAGCGGTATTAATCCGGATGCCGGAGAAAAAGCCGAAGCCTATCTTGAAGTTCTTCAACCGAAACTCATACTGAACAAGATGTACGGTGCTGAAGATGTCAGTCTTGCCGAAGGGTTACGGGATCTGTGCGCCAGAAACCTCTCAATCAGTATTGAATGCCTGGGAACGGTGATGAATGAAAAAATCGTGAATCGATCTATCAACCTCCAGCGCCCTTTTATCCTCGATAATGAGGAAAACATTGTGTCCGAGGAGATTCATCGGATTTCCCAGAAAATTATACAAAGCAGCAACTTCCCGGAAATGCCCCTTGAACTGGATTACTATTCAGACTCCTTTGAGCTGGCGCATATTGAAATGGAGAACGACCTTGCGGCACTGCAGGGCAGTACAGAATCCGAGGAGGATTCAGATGAGTACGAGGTGGACAAACTGCTGGAACTCATCCGTATACAGCAAAGCAAGATACAGGAACTCCAGGGTACTCTGAGAATTCTCTCGATGAATAACTGAGAAACGACTCCCGGCTACTCTATACCGAATGGGATCATCACCTTTTCCAGGGGTGATGCTATTATCTCGCAGGCATTTTTGGCATCGGTACGAGAGATATTCAAGGTTTTCCAAAAGGATTGTTCAAAAAACCCCAAAATGGTACGTGCGGTAGATTCCTCTTTATACACCACATATGAGGTGTTGAAACCGGTCTCGTTTGCAATGGTAAAGGAGGAATACGTCTCAACAGGTTCCCTGGCAATCATCAGTTTTTCCTGACGTTTGGTATTGAAAACATCCAGTTCGTTCAGCCTGTAAGGAATCCGATGACTTTCATCACGGAATGCAGGCTCAACATGTTTGGCACTGTAATTAAGAGGCTCAAACAGTACAAACAGCTTTCTGCCGTCAGCCTGAAACAGAATGCCTTCATCGATCAGATAAATATCCTTGACGTTTCCGTAGGAAATAACTTCATACCTTGCGTATCGCGAGGAGTCATCAAGCAGTTCGGTAATAATAAAACCGCCGTCACGAGGCATCTCACTACTACTGTATGCTTCAAAAAGATCCATTATTTTAGCCATACAATCTCCTTACATGCTGAGTATAGAGTGACAGTTAACGGTTGTCAATTTTAGATGAAATCTCATACTATTCAACATGGAACTTCGCCGTGCACTCACAATATTCAGACTTCAAAAGCGTATTCCCATTGAATCTCTGAATTCCATTTTTCGTGAACTTGTTAAAAAATACCATCCGGACAAAGTAAGGGAACACCCCGGTTGGGCCCACGAAAGAATGTCGGAAATCAATGATGCTTACGAAACTCTGGCTGAATGGCTGTCCCATCCACCCGAAGAGAAAAAAACCGCACCAACTGTAAAGGAAGCCCGGGAAAACCCTGTAAGAACTGATGAAGAGTTATTCCGGAGGGAAACACCTGCAGTCAGTTCTGTAGATAGAAATATTTTTTATCCTGTTTTTAACTCATTTCTGAACGGTCTTGGAGTGTATTATCAGTACGGCTTGGATAATCCGGCATACAGAGCTGAAGGTGTCAGAAGATTCCGGTACAGGGAAGCTTTTCGAACAATACAAAAAGCCAGGGATAAACTGGAAGTATATTCAAAAATGAAAAGACACCCTGTTTTTCTGGCGGCATCAAGATTTTCCCGACTTACGGCAGCAGAGATTGAGCTGGGAGAACCTGAGTATAAAGAGAGAATGAAATATCGTAAGTTTGATGACCGATTCCGTCTTGCACGCAGAAGTTTTGACGATGCTATAAAAGAAATCTTTTTCCCTGAACTTATTCCCAAGCATCTTACCGGAAGAGCTGTTTCAGGGATCTATGCGTGCTACACCTCTTTTGTTCTTTATTTAACCGTCTTCACCGAAGGAGAACGAAGGAATGCTGCTATTCTTATGACAGCTCGTTATGATGCACTGATGGATCTTCTGGAACTCAGGAACAACGGTATTCTGGAGTTTTAAAAAACCGCCCCGTAAGAGGCGGTCCTGATCTGTTACACAATACCCAATGGTTATCCGGTAGCCAGATCCTTTATGTTCTTCTGGGCAATGCTTAACTTCGCCAGGGGAATTCCGTATGGAGAACAGCTGACATAATTCAGTCCCGCATCCATACAAAAAGGAATATTTTCAGGTTCCGCTCCGTGTTCACCGCACAATCCACATGTAAGATCCGGTTTAACAACCCGGCCCCTTTCAACAGCCATTCCCACAAGCTCTTTTACAGGTTCCTGGAGATACTGGAACGGATTTTTATCCAGAAGATCGTACTCATTGTAATCCGTAAAGAATGAGTTGAAATCATCCCGGCTTAATCCAAGACAGGTTTGAGTTAAATCGTTGGTTCCGAAACTGAAGAAATCAGCATAACGGGCAATTTTGTCTGCAAGGAGAGCAGCAGCAGGAAGCTCAATCATGGTTCCCACTTTGTAATCAATCGTTTCTTCGCCCAGTTTCTCTCTGAGTTCTTCTGCAATCTGCCTGACACCGACAATCTCAAATCCTTCAATACGTTTACCGAAACGTATTGTTTTAACTTCCCGGGGACTCATAATGACGGGAATCATTATTTCCGGCCGGCAGACAACCCCTTTTTCTTTCCGCAATTTATAAGCAGCTTCAAATATCGCTTCAACCTGCATTCGATAAATCTCAGGATAGGATATGGCAACACGGACACCCCGGTGTCCCAGCATCGGGTTCACTTCACTGGTCATGTCACAGCGCAATCTGATTTCTGACTCACTAACCTTGGGATGGTTTTTACGGTAGAAGGCGACAAAAGCATCCATGGAATCCTTGCTATGCGGCAGAAACTCATGAAGAGGTGCATCAAGAAGTCGAATGGTAACAGTTCTCTCGCCCATAACCTCAAAAAGACCGTAAAAATCTGATACCTGCATTTTCTTGATTTTTTTAAGTATCTTTTCTCTTTCACTGCGGTCCGGAGCGATAATCAACGATCTGAATATCGGAATCCGATTTTCATTGAAGAACATATGCTCCGTGCGGCAGAGACCGATGCCATCTGCCAGAAATTTTCTGGCCAGCTTCGCGTCACTCGGCTGATCCGCATTGGCATGAACATCAAAATCTCCTATATGAGTTTGAACAACTTCCAGGAAATCCAGCAATCCGCTTTTATCAATATCCGGTTCAATTAAAACAAGTTTTCCGAAATAGACTACAGGATCGTCGTAGGATGGAACATCAAGGCTGATGTAATCTCCCTCTTTGACAATTTTATTGCCGATTTTCAAACCTGTTTTGGAAAAGACAATGTCAGGATTTACCATGGCAACTTTTCCCAGAGACCGAGCCACAACCGGTGCATGAGAAGCGTACCCCCCTTCTCTGGTGAGAACACCGTTTGCAGCCTCAATAGCCTTTACATCACCGGCATAAGTTGCGGGCATTGCAAGAATAAGGTTGTTATCCAGGTTCCTCTGGCTGGCGATTCGATACTCTTTCATCAGAGCTTCGGTTGTAAAAAACACTCTGCCGATTGCAGCTCCCATCGCTCCTGAGATACCGCCGGTATGAGAGGGAATTCTGTTAGCCGACCTCTTATCAATAATCGGATGGAGAATTTCAGAAAGTCTGCCAGGCTGTATTGAGTTTATAACATAAGTCTCTTCAACATGCTTATCCCTCAGAAGATCCAGAAGAGTCTGAATCTCTGCCTGTGCTGACTTACCGGGAACACTTGATTGGTCGATTATCCAGAGTTTACCATTCTCAACATTGAACTTGATATTTCTGATTTCTTTGTAGCTTATCTCCAGCTGCTTTCCTATCTTCTTTAATTTATCCAGGTAGGTTTTACTGATTTTACTGATTGATTGGCCATCGGCCTGGGTGGCATCAAACGAATTGGGGAAAAAATCACCGGTAAGAACATCTTTACCTGAAATGGAATCACGGGTTGTATAACTCCCGAAAAAAGACTCTTTACCGTAGTTACCAAAAGTCATGGCTTGAACAAGTATGGCCGAATCACTCAGAGTTTCACTTGCAGCAAAGAGTTTTAGAAACAGCTCTTTTATATAGAAAAACTGATCTCCTGCATGGGCAAATATTTCCTGGGGGAAAATTGCCCTGACACTGTCAATCGCTTTTTTAATCTGAGGTGTTTTTTTAGCCTTCCTCAATTCTTCAAGAGTTTTTTCAAGGAGATTTCTTCTGGTATTATCTGTGGTTGTCAGTAATTCCAGCTCCATGATTCTCAGAACAACACCGCGGTATTCATGGTAGGCAAAATCTTCTCCGACAAATCCGGAAAATCCACCGATGGTGGTATCACAAAGCCCGATGTTATGAATACTCGAGAAAGTGTGAACCATATTCAGCATGGGACTGACAACGAGTTTAACCAGCAGTGGGTTATCCTCATCCCAATCTTTTTCCAGTATACCCCCCATCTTGGCAAAGGCTTTCTGATATCGGGCTATGTGTTCCTCATGTTCCTCACTGTCTTCTGCGAGAAAATCTTCAGTGAGAATAAAACCGGGTAATATCGGTATACCCATTGATGCCAGACCCATAAGGTTCTGACCGCGCATACCAAAATGCTGAATAATGTCTTCATCTTCAGTGAATTCGCTGCTGCTGAATGAAAATATTTCTTTCATAGTCCCCCCTGACGCAGATAAACAAATACACCCCGGCTATTACCGGGGTTTGAGATAACCTTCAAGGTTATCAGAAGAGCTTCAAGATTGTACCGGGAGCTCCATGAAGGAAGGCCTCAAATCTCTGACTGGCGCCCTCAAAAAGATACTTTCTCAGTTTAGAGATATCCACCGGGTTATCACCGGAAACGCTGTACATAATGGGAACACCATGCTTCACCTTGCCCCACTTAAAAAGAGCATTGATATCATTTATCCGTTCTCCCTCGTACCATATCAGTACATCAAGACCGGGGTATTTCAATTTGTAACTTTCAATTATTCGCTTCCAGGCTTCCACGTTTCCATTATGAAACAGTTCATTTGTAACGTTGACAGCAATCTTAGCCGTCAATTTCTTGGAACCGCCGGGGGAAGGCTGAGGTGAAACAGGCTGCTGTGTTTTTTCAACAGGTATCTCTGCAGACCGTACTGCAGGTTCTTCTACTGCATGCTCATCCTCATTTTCAAAAAATTGTTTCAGATTTCCGCTGACCGCAAAACCGGCTCTGCTTCTCGCCTTCCCACCGTAAAGCAGATTGAAAGCATCATCCAGAGCTGCTTCAATAACTCCCGAACGGACATCGCTGAGAGCCCCGACATAACATGTGATACACTCGTCCCTGGATAGAGGAAGGGCTTCTTCCCAAGGCTCAGGATCTTCAGGATTTAACAGATGTATACCATCATTGGCATCCGTATAAACAAAGACTACCTGTAGATTCGTCCAGCCGCCGACAACTTTAGCCAGATTATCAAAAGATTCAACTTTTTCTTTCAAGTTCTCAGATTTAAAAGCATAGCCGTACTTTTCTGCAAGCAGAATATTAACGACAGGACGAACCTGAAACTCTTGAATTTTTTCACTTTCAAGAGCCAGGTTCAGGGCGTCAGCAAGGTTGAAACCATCACCGACATCCCCGGAAAACTCCTGCGCCGCCCGGAAATGACGCAGAGCCAGATTATATCCGGCCTTACGGGCCAGTAGATTCAGCTGGTTATTCCGAATTGACGCAGTCATCATAATTTACATCTCACTCAACTCATCAAGATTTACTTTACGCTTTCTTGATTTGGCTGGTGTTACATCAGCTTTGCCCTTGGGCTTGGCTGCAGAAGTCTCATTTTTAGCCTTGATAGCTTCAGCATACTGATTTGTTGAAGGAACAACAGGTTCTTCAGCACCGAAACTTTGATTGATATCACCGCGTACAGTGGACCGGCGGCGTTTGAATGAAGCAAAAGCTGAATCCTGGAAACCCTTGGAAACACCGTTGAGGAATTCATTCAGGACATTGGCCATGGCATTCAGCACAAAACGCTTACGTTTGATACTGGTGATATCAACATCAAGAATGATACCGGGCTGAATGTGATAAGGA
>QNBK01000034.1 GCA_003644105.1 Spirochaetota bacterium
TAGAGATTTTCAAAATCCGAAGCCGGGCCGTAGCGCCGGGTGGTTGCCAGGGGTCCGAGAACAAAGGATTCTTCACCCAGCTGTACGCTGCCGTGAAAACGGTTTTCTCCACCGAAGCCAAGAACACCCATCCCTGAAATGTCGGGAAGAAGCATCAGGTGGATTTCCCTGTTCACAGGCCATATCACCTTCTCTCCCCCATCCAGGCGTTGCGGGATCCAGTGGTTTTCAACAAGATCAACATTTACTTCAGCCCTTTCAAAGGTGATTCCTTCTGCAGACAGATCGGCTTCCGGGACCAGGCGGATACTGTGGACTTCGCCTGTTTCGGTGCCTGAACTGCTCTCTCTTCCCGGAAAAACAACAAAAGTTCCTTTCATGGGAAGTTCCGTCGTACCTTCCAGGAGGGAAAGGGTAATGCGGTTTCCCTCCATAGACCAGAGATTTCCTGCAGCGCTGTCCTGATTGATGAGTAAGAGCCGGTTGTCTCTGCCAAGGAAGAATCCTTTGTAGCCGGGGAACTGTTTCTGTGTCTGCTCCGGGGAATCCGGGATTATCCAGACTGTCCCGGGCCAGTCGATATCAAGGGGGTCGGGCTCTGTTATCGACTCAGGATCCGGAGTTTGTTCGGGGGATTCAACAACAGCCGGAGGGGCCGGTTCTTCCACTGTTCGGCATCCGGGGAGGGTGAAAACCAATAAAATGAGAGCTAACCTGGATATCCACTGACTTTTCATATCCAGATTATCGAAGTAGTAGAACTCCTTTCGTAGTTTCTCTTGAAAAAAATGATAAAGATTCAGGATTCCGTCTATGTGCCGGATTAATTCACAATAAGTGAAGCGAGGGTTTTGACAGCATGTTGCAGAGTGTCCGGGTCTGCATTGGTAAAGTTGAGCCGCATGGCTTGCCTGCTGTTTTCCGAGTTTGCATAGAAGTATTCCCCGGGGACGAAGGCTACATTACAGGAAAGAGCCTTTTTATACAATTCAAAAATATTTGTTCTGTCAGGGCCTTCGGCCCACAAAAACATCCCCCCCTCAGGGCGACTCCAGTTCCAATCCGGAGGAAAGTATTCATCCATTGCTTCAAGGAGGGCATTCAAGCGCGGGTGATAGAAATTACAGATCAGAGGGAGGCGCTTTTCGAGGTATCCGCCTTCCAGGTAAACAGCAGCCATGGCCTGGCTGAGTGTGGACGTATGAAGGTCGGTTCCCTGTTTGGCTTTCACCAGCCAGTTTCCCAGCTCTCCAGAGGGGGGTACAAATAATCCCACCCGCAGCCCTGGTGCAAATACTTTGGATAAGGTTGTGGCATAAAGAACATGATCCGGTGCCATACTTTTGATGGATGGAACGTCTTTTCCCTGGTAGCGTAAAGCCGCATAGGGATCATCTTCAATTAAAAGTGCGTTGTAACGGATTACTATATCCGCAATGGCTTTTCGACGTTCGATGGGAATGGTTCGGCCGGTGGGATTCTGAAATGTGGGAACCATATACACAAATTTCGGAGAATTCTTAATCAGAACTTCTTCAAGGGATTCGGGAATGGCACCATTTTCATCGCTTTCCATTTCGACGTAACGGGGTCCGTAGGGGTTGAATGCCTGAATGGCTCCCAGGTAAGTAGGTGATTCAACTGCAACGATGTCTCCCGGGCTGATAAGAATTTTACCCAGAGAGTCCAGGAGTCCCTGAGAACCGGAACTGACGAAAATCTCTTCGGTTGAAGCTTCAACGGAATACCGACTGAGGTAGGGTACTGCGGCTTCTCTGAGGGGTACAAAACCTTCAGTCAGATCGTACTGAAAAGCAGATGAGCCCCATCGCTTTATAATTTTGAGAAAAACTTCTTCCAGTATATCCATTGGAAAGGTTTCAGGGGCCGGTATACCTCCGGCCAGGGAAATCATTCCCGGCCGGCTTGCTTGTTTCAGAATTTCACGTATAACACTTGAAGCCATTAACTTGGTGCGTGAAGCAAGTAAATGTGAAAAATCTGGTTTCATGGCTCAAGATAACGGCCTGCCAAACTTCCGGCAAGGGGAGGGGCACTTTTTAGTTTAGCAGGCGAATCTTATAAAAATCATAATTCCGGTTTTGTGAATCCTATAGTCAGTTCCCGGCCGCTGCGGAGGATGCGGAATTGGATTTCATCCGAGGGGGCATTCAGGCCCCGATAGAAATCCCGGGCGTTTTCCACTTTTTCAGAGTTTATGGAGATAACAAGGTCGCCCTGCTGGAGACCGCTTCCCCCGGCAATGCTGTCCGGAGCAATGGCCGCAATTACAATTCCCTCATCTTTTTTCTTCAGGGAGAGCTGATTGCGGATGTCGTCTGTAAGCGGGGCTATATTGATTCCCGGCCACAGAGCAGATACATCGCTTCCGCTGTTTTCTTCCCGCTTTTCTGTTTTTACACTGAGCTCAACGCTGTTTCCATCCCGGAGAACGGTGAAATCCGTTGATTTTCCTACAGGGAGGGATGCGACATTGCGAACAAGAGCATTACTGTCGGCAATTTCACTGTCTCCGATTCTAGTAACGACGTCTCCCGGACGAAGCCCCGCTTTTGCTGCCGGGGAGTTACTGTAAACGCTGTAAATGAAGGCACCGTCTTTTTGTTCGATTCCCAGGTCGGCTGCCAGGCTGGTATCCGGTTCACCGGTCTGAACTCCCAGCCAGGAGTAGGAGACAGACCCGGTATCGATGAAGTCCATTATGGCCCGTTTGGCATCGTTGATGGGTATGGCAAAGCCCAGTCCGATGTTACCGCCGTTCTGAGAGGCAATCCAGGTGTTGATTCCAATTACTTCACCGTCCAGATTAACAAGAGCGCCCCCTGAATTCCCCTGGTTGATGGCGGCATCGGTCTGTATATATGAGGTAATCCCGGACATGCCGGATCCCGGCTGGGCATCCCGGTAGGTTGCGCTGACAATACCGGCGGTGATGGTGGATTGGAACCCCAGAGGATTGCCTACGGCGAATACCCAGTCCCCTTCGGCCAGGGAATCTGAATCCCCCAGAACGGCAACGGGGATGTCTTCTTTTGCTGTAAAGGATATCAGGGCCAGATCCATCATGGAATCGGCTCCCACCAGTTCTGCAGTGAAGTTTCGCTTGTCACTTAACACTACATCAATTTTATCAGCTTCACCGGCAACGTGGTTGTTGGTGAGTACGTATACGGTATCACCCTTTTTTGCGACGATAACGCCTGAGCCGAGTCCCCTCTGCTGGTACTCTCTTTCCTGGGGCTTGCCCCCGGGTTTACCGAAAAAGAAATCAAAAGGAGAGCTGAAGGCCGGCTGTGTGACGGTGCTGGTAACGTTCACTTCCACCACTTCGGGTAAGGTTGTGGCGGCGATGTCCCGGAATTTCTCTTGAAAAGCCCGGGCCACGGCATCACTGTCTCCGGAAGGCAGGGTTGTTACTGAGGCCGGCTGAACGCTGTCCTGAAAAACTGTTTCTGTCGGGGTGTTGTTCTGTGTTATTCGGGACCCGAGAATACCTCCGCCCAGAGACAGGGCGGCAATGAGTACGGCGGCGACTGAGAATCTGATGATTTTATGAATGTTTGTGTTCATGCTATTCTCCTCCTGGGGATAACATAAGCCTTGAACATTACATGGAGCTTACCGGAACATTACATCTTGGTTAAGAAGTGTTTTTTCCGTTGAACTATCCCAGAAGATCGATGAGAAAAGCAGCTTTGCCGTCCGGGACATGCATGGGGCGGTTAACAACGAAGTTTCTGAGAACGGCGTTCAGCCAGGGTCTTCCGGACTCGGCCTCTTTAATCAGCAGGCTTGTAGAACGGTCTGTTTTTACAACGGCATAATCTTTGATGTACAGATCGATAAGCTGATTTTCCCCATTCAGCAAAAGGGATGCGGAAATGGTTTTATTACTGCGGTCGATGCGGAACTCGGATAGACGCCCGTACTCCCCGATGAGCTGATTGAGGACATATTTTGTGCTGACAGAGCCGGTAAGATGGTCGAGTAACTTACCGGCTTTGCTCCGACCTGACACAGCAGAGTTCGCTATTTCTTTTTCACAGTGTAGAGAAAACGCTTTATCTTCAGAGAAGGTGTTTTTTCAAAGGGTTTTATCTGCTCGATGAAAGACTGAATTTTGGAATTTCGGCCCAGATGTTTGTTGGTCTCTCTGCGGATATGGTTCATGAGCTCATTTTTCCATGCCGATACTTTTTCTGCTCCCACAAGTCTCAGATGCTTTATTTCTGCAGTGATTTTTTCGGTATCCAGCAGGATACGGGCCACCAGCTGTCCATCTTTAATGTAGGCCAGGGATTCTGAGACGTAGTTATGACCGTTAATCACCGATTCCACTTCGTCGGGATAGATGTTCTCCCCGTTGGATCCCAGGAGTACGTCTTTCAGCCGTCCCTTGATATAGAGTATTTCACCGTCCAGAGAACCCAGATCGCCGGTGCGGAACCAGCCGTCTTCGGTGAACACCTCGGCGGTTTTTTCGTCGTCTTTCCAGTAGCCGTTCATAATGCTGGGCCCTTTGGCCTGTATTTCGCCGATACCTGTTCCGGTGTCGGGGTCGGCGATACGCAGGGAGACTCCGGGAAGAACGTTTCCTGTGGAACGGAACTTCATGTCCGCAGGATAGCCGCCAGCCAGAAGGGGGGCGGTTTCCGTGAGGCCGTAACCCACCGAATAGGGGAACTTCCCCTCGACGAGGAACTGTTCCACATCTTTGGGCAGGGGGGCACCGCCGATACCGTAGAAGACTATGTTTCCTCCGAAGAGTTCGAGGATTTTCTTACCGGCGATTTTGTGGATGAGTTTGCGGACCGGGGGGAAGGCGTAGAGAATTTTGCCGATGGGCTTGGCTTTCAGCGGGCCGGCCACCTTGGAACGGTAGATTTTTTCCATCAGGAGGGGAACGGTGAGCATCATGGTGGGTTTTACTTCGCCCAGGGCTTTCATCAGCCGGGATGCGGTTGGCGGTCCGTCGAGGTATTTGATTTCACCGCCTGTGGAAAGGACACCCACCAGGCCCAGGGTACATTCGTAGGTATGGGCCAGGGGGAGGACTGATAAGTGACGAACTCCCTGAGGGTTTTCACCAAGTCCTTCCCGGATGGCGGATACGGCGTTCCATGCGATGGCATTGTGGGTGAGAGTAACGCCTTTTGAGGTGCCGGTGGTGCCCGAGGTGTAGAGTATTACGGCGATGTCATCGGGCTGAAGGGGGTTTTCGAAAAAGGCCCGGGGATTTTCCGGCAGGGAGATGGTGCTGTTTTTTCCGGGGCCGGAGAGGATTTCTTTTGATTCGATGCGGGCCAGGGGCAAGTCGCCGGGCAGTGTTTCCGAATCTTTTATTGCGCTCTGGATTGTTTCAGCCAGCTTTTCAGAGACAATGGCGGCCTTGATTTCAGCGTGGCTTATAATATTGGAAACCTGTTTTTCGGCAAAGTCCGGGAGTATGGGAACCGCCACATATCCGGCGGCACTGATGCCGAAATAGGCCGCTCCCCATTCGGGAAGGCTCTCGGCGAGAATGGCAACCCGGTCACCTTTTTCAAGGCCCAGGGTGAGGAGCCAGGAACTCCAGGCTGCGGCATCTTCCAGCAGGCCGGTGTAGGTTCTGGATTCGCTGCCGACGGGTCCGGTGGCCGGATTGTCTGGCCAACGCTCTACAGATGTGAACAAGATGTCTTTTAATGTCATTTTCTTTTTAATCATAACTTTAGAATAACCCTCCATAAGTTTGCGGGCAAGTTGAAACTGATAGAAAGGATAATGGATAACTGGGTTAATTATTGCTACCGTAATTGTTTTTTTTGTGTTTTTCTGAAGAAGAAAGGTCTTTCGGCTATAATTCAGATTATGAAGAGGAAAAAAACAATCATTACCTGGGTGATTACCGCTTTATTCCTGCTTGTTACCGGGTGGTATGGTGTCTTGCTGCTCTGGGGACTTCGTCAGGACCATGAGATTCCCGGTTTTCTCCGCTGGGGTTTGCTGGGGATTGTTGTTCTAATCCTGATTCCCGTTATGGCTATGATGGTGGTGACTGCGTTGAGACGTAGAAAAGAAATTGAAGAGGGGGAAGAAGATGATCTTGGTGAATACTGAAAATATCAGCGGAAAAAAACTGGAAATGCTGGGTATTGTGAAAGGCAGTACCGTGCAGTCCCGGCATGTGGGCAAAGATTTCATGAGCAGCTTGAAAACCCTTGTTGGCGGAGAGATTACCGCTTATGCGGAAATGCTCAATTCGGCCCGGGCATTGGCAACCAAACGCATGGTGGCTGAGGCTGAAGAGCTGGGTGCCGAAGGGGTGGTAAACATCCGCTATGCTTCCAGTGCGGTAATGCAGGGTGCGGCGGAAGTTATCGTTTACGGTACAGCGGTTAAGTTTCAGTAATGACTGCAACCCGGCCGGTTCAATTTGAGCGGAATTACATCATGAATCCTGCCGGATCCTGTATGGCGTCCTTTGGAAATACCAAAGTGCTTTGTACCTGTACCATTGAAGATGGGACTCCTCCCTTTGTTAAATCCGGTGCCTGGCTCACTGCGGAGTATGCCATGCTTCCCGGGAGTGTTTCAGTGGGTCGGAAGAAGCGGGATGGAGTAAAAAGAGACGGCCGCTCTGTGGAGATTCAGCGGCTGATCGGCCGCTCGCTTCGGGCCGCAGTGGATTTGAAAGCCTTGCCGGAAGTGACTCTGACAGTGGATTGTGATGTGATTCAGGCCGACGGCGGCACTCGGACCGCGGCCATCAGCGGTGGATGGGTTGCGCTTGTTGATGCATTGGGGGTGCTGGCCGGGGACGCCGGGAAAGGCACTTCTCCCGATTCATGGCTTTTCGGTCAGGTGGCGGCGGTGAGTGTCGGTATCGTGGAGGGCAAGGTGGTTTGCGATCTGGATTATCAGGCCGACCGTAATGCCGAGGTGGATATGAACGTGGTAAGCCTGGATGGGAACTACGTGGAGATTCAGGGGACCGGAGAGAAAGGTACTTTCAGCCGCGCTCAGCTGGATGAACTGCTTTTAGTGGCTGATGAAGGGATTGCGGCTATTGCTGAGGCTCAGAAAGCGGCACTTGGAGTGATTTAAAGAGTTTTCTCAATTTGTAATAACCATATGGGTGAATTTATAGGGAAATTGAGAATTTCGAAAGCCTAACATTGATATTAATCGCAAAGATGGAAAATTGATAACTTACAAATATATCTTTAATGGAAATTATTTAATTTATTGTAATGTATAAATATAAAATGATATCTGTTCTGGGAACGGAGGGTGAAATTTATCTTTTTGGATCCGTTTGTTGTGAATTGTAAAATAATTGTTGACATATGAAAAGTTGTAACATAACAATACTAGTAACAAATCTTAAAGGAGATCTTCATGAAAAAGATCCTCATGGTTCTATTGGCCCTTCTTGTTGTCGGTAGTGTTTTTGCCAATGGTGGTTCGGACACATCTTCCGATTCTTCACAATTAAAAGTTGTTGGTGTAACTCTGGGTGATATCGGAAACCCGTTTTTCTACCAGATGACACTTGGAGCTGAAGCAGCTGCTAAAAAAATCGGTGGCGATGATGTTAAGGTTATGATTGAGAATGCTCAGTACGACCTTAACAAACAGGTTAATCAGATTGATACTTTCATTGCCAATGGCGCACAGATTATCATCTTGAATGCTGTTGACTTTAAAGGCATTGCCCCGGCAGTACGCAGAGCAAAAGAAGCAGGCGTTATTGTTATTGCTGCAGATGTCGGCGCTGAAGGCGGTGTTGATGCTACTGTAACTTCGAATAACTATGATGCAGGAGTTCAGGCAGGTGAATATATTGCCAAGAAACTTGATGGTAAAGGCAGCATTGTTATCGTTAACGGACCTCCTGTAACTGCAGTAACTGACCGTGTTCAGGGAGCTATGGATGTATTCGCAAAAAATCCCGGAATAAAAATTCTCTCTGATAATCAGAATGCCGGCGGCAGCCGTGATGGCGGATTACGTGTTATGACAGACCTTCTTACAGCGTTCCCTGAGATTGATGCAGTATTTGCAATCAATGATCCTACCGGAATCGGTTGTGAACTGGCTATCAAGCAGGCCCGTCGAGAATCTGAAATGTTTGTAGTTGGTGTTGATGGTTCTCCTGATGCGGAAGTCGTTTTAGCAGACCCCGACAGTATTTTTGAAGCCACCCCCGCCCAGGACCCTTATGCAATGGCTAAAATGGCTGTTGAGGTAGGTTGGGACATAATGCAGGGTAATCCTCCTGCAGAAACCACAATTCTTATTCCTGTTACGTTGATTACAAAAGAAAATGTAGCATCTTTTAAGGGCTGGACCAGCAAGTAGTAATTATTGAATCCGGGGGAGTATAATTCTCCCGGACTTTGTTATAATAGGACGGTTCATGGATAAAAGAGAGAGCATCCTTCAGATTGAGCATCTAAGTAAAAGTTTTCCAGGGGTTAAAGCCCTGGATGATGTAAATTTAGAGGTTAGTGAGGGAGAAGTCCATGTTGTCATGGGCGAGAATGGTGCAGGTAAGAGCACTCTGATGAAAATCCTTGCAGGTGTTTATCATGCGGATGAAGGACGTATCGTTCTTGATGGTAAAGAAGTTTTTATTGCCAGTCCGCAGGATGCAATTAACCAGGGAATTAATCTTATTTATCAGGAATTAAGTGTTGCTCCGAATATATCGGTTTCAGAAAATATTTTTCTTGGCAGTGAAAAATCGCGTTTCGGCATTGTAGATCGCTCGGAAATGAATCGGATATCAAGAGGAATTCTGCGGACTCTTGGAGCTGCCTTCCCGCCTGAAACGCGGGCAGGTACCCTCAGCATTGCCGAGCAGCAGCAGATAGAAATAGCCAGGGCTCTTAACCATCAGAGCCGTATATTAATAATGGACGAACCCACAGCAGCGTTAAGTGACAGGGAGACTGATAAGCTATTTGAGGTGGTTTTCTCTCTTCGGGATCAGGGCATTGCTGTTCTTTATATCAGTCACAGGATGAATGAGGTTATCAGGATTGCAGACCGGGTAAGTATTCTTCGAGATGGACAATATGTCGGGACTTTGGATAAAGAGGACATAAATCCGGATACCATCGTAACAATGATGGTTGGTCGTTCGTTGGAAGATTTTTATGAGCATAAAATCAGCACAAATATTCGTCCTGGAACTTTTATTGTTGAAAACATCTCTGATGGAAAAACGGTTAATGAGACTTCCTTTTCAGTAGGTGCCGGTGAAATCCTTGGACTTGCCGGTTTGGTTGGAGCTGGACGAACGGAAATGTCTCGATTGATTTTTGGGATAGATAAAAAAACAAGCGGACAGATATATCTGGATGGTGAAAAGTTGTCAATTCAGTCTCCCGGGGATGCTATTAAATATGGGCTTGGCTTTGTTCCTGAAGATCGTAAACTCCAGGGGCTTTTTTTGCAGATGAGTGTTGGTGATAACATCAGTATGAATGTTCTTGGAAATCTCTCAAAAGCGGGAATTCTTAAACATTCTACAAGTAATAATTATGCCAGAGGTCCGATGTCAGACCTGAATGTCAGAGCGGCTTCAACTTCTGTTTCAGTTGAATCACTTTCCGGTGGAAATCAGCAAAAAGTACTGCTGGCACGCTGGCTTGCAATTAAACCAAAAGTACTGATTCTCGATGAACCTACTCGGGGTGTTGATGTTGGTGCAAAAAGCGAAATTTATAAAATTATGGGTGAACTGGCTTCTCAGGGAGTTGCTATTATCTTCATTTCCAGTGAACTACCTGAGATTGTCGGTATAGCACAAAGAGTATTAATTATGAGAGAAGGCAGTATTGTAAGTGAGATTAGCAACAAGGATGAGATATCTCAGGAAAACATCATGTATTATGCAACCGGAGCAAAAACTCCTAATTACACGTATAAGAAAACAGCAGGTAAAATATGAAAAAACTCAGCAATCAAAAGTATTCGTCCTTAATGAAAAGCCTTGGTATTTTACCGATTTTAATTCTTATCGTTGTACTTTTTTCCTTTTTAAATTCAAACTTTCTTTCTGGAAATAATCTGACAAATGTTTTAAGACAGGCCTCGATAAATATTGTTCTTGCGGCCGGAATGACTTTGGTGATTCTGACAGGAGGAATAGATCTTTCTGTGGGATCTATCCTCGCATCAACGGCAGTGATTTCTCTTGTAACTTCTTTAAGTCCTGTTATGGGGCATTTTGGTGTTCCTGTGGGCCTTTTATTCGGCCTTTTAATCGGTATCATCAATGGCAGTCTTATTGCCTTTCTCGGTCTGCCTCCCTTTATTGTGACTCTCGGTACTATGACAGCTTTTAGAGGTGCGGCATATCTGTTGGCTGGAGGAACCACGGTTATCAATAATGATTTGGGGTTTTCCTGGATTGGGAATAATTATCTGGGACCTGTTCCCTGGTTATCTGTGATAGCTCTTGTTGTAATCGGTCTTACCTGGTTTTTATTAAAGCGAACCGTAACAGGTGTACGAATCTACGCGGTAGGCGGTAATGCCCAGGCAGCCAGGTTAACGGGAATCAAGCTTTGGAAGATTATGCTGATTGTTTATGGAATCAGCGGACTGTTGTCCGGTTTGGCTGGTGTCATGCTTTCCAGTCGTCTATACAGTGCCAACGGTCTGTTGGGGCAGGGTTATGAACTTGATGCCATAGCGGCAGTAATTCTGGGTGGTACCAGTATGACCGGAGGAATGGGTGGCATCTTTGGAACACTTATCGGGGCGTTGATTATAGCAGTGTTGAATAATGGCCTCACTATAATGAATATTTCATTTTTCTGGCAATTGGTGATTAGGGGTGTCGTGATTATTATAGCGGTTGTTATTGACACTTTCCGGGTAGGTAGAAAACGGGATTGATACTTTTTATTCCATACTGCGTTTTTTCCAGTCATCAAGGTATAAAGCAAGAAGGATAACCAAACCTTTTGCGATCAGCTGCCAGAATGAGTTGATATTCAGGATGTTCAACCCGTTATTCAAGACGCCGATAACAAGAGCTCCGTACAATGTTCCTGTCAAACGTCCGGTTCCTCCGGACATACTTGCCCCTCCGAGGACACAGGCCGCAACAGCATCGAGCTCATATCCCTGTCCAGCCGTCGGCTGCCCTGAATACATACGTGAAGAAAGAACAATTCCTGCAATTGCGGTAATGAAACCAGTCAGTGTGTATACAAAAAATTTGGTGCGATTAACGTTAATTCCAGCAAACCACGAGGCATCAGGGCTATCACCAATGGAATAGACATGTCGACCGAAGGAAGTTCTTTTCAACATGAAATCAAGAATGATGTAAAGAATTAAAAAGTAGAGAACAGGATTAGGAATTGGCCCGATATATCCCTGTCCAATCACATTAAAGGAAGGCATTACCACTCGTATCGGGAGTCCTCCGGTATATATGTATGCCAGGCCTCTGATAACGTTCATCGTTGCCAAAGTAACAATAAAAGGTGCAATTTTACTGGTTGAAATAATAATACCGTTAATTGCACCCACGAGGGTTCCGGCAGATAGTGCAATAATAATAGCCAGCGGAACGGGGAAGTTGTTTTTTGAAATAATTCCAGCTGCCAGGGTTCCGGTAAAGGCCAATAATGCCCCAACAGAAAGGTCTATGCCCCCGGTGAGGATGACGAAAGTCATAGCCAGAGCCAGCATTCCATTGATAGATACCTGTCTCAGAATATTCAGCAGGTTGTCAATCTTGAGGAAGTTCGGACTTGCGATGGTCATTATTACGCAAAAGAATATCAAGGCACCCAGGGGAACTGTGTAATAACGAGCAGCATTCAGGATTCGCCGGCTGATTTTTTTTATGGTTAATGGAGTACCGCCGTCATCTATTAAAAAATTATATGTCAAAGCTCTCTCCTTCGGTTCTTACTGCCACTCGTCAGCAGGGAATTCGTCAACGTTATCCTGTGTAATCAGGGTTACAGGCACAAACTGGGTTGCAGGTACGATTTCCCCCTCCAGATGTTTATACATTAATTCAACCGCAATACGTCCTATTTCGCGAGGAGACTGAGCGGAACTTCCTGTCATTAATCCGGATTTGATCATTTCTTTTCCTTCTGGAGATCCGTCAACACTGTATACCAGAGTCTTTGACATTCTTTTTGCTCCGACTAGAGCCGCAATAGCGCCCAGGCTCGTTGGATCGTTACTTCCGAAAACCACATCAATTTTATTATGGGCCTGAAGTGCATTCTCCATTTGAGGTAACGCTTCTTCCAGGGTTCCAAAAGCACTCAATCGCGAAACAACGGTAAATTCCGGATGTGATTGCAGGATTTCAAGAAAGCCGAGAATGCGGTTGATTGAGGGTTTATTTGTAGGATGATCGAGAATAACAATATTCCCGCCATCAAGACGGGTAACAAGGTCCAACCCAGCTAACTTCCCGGCTTCGTGATTATCAGAGACGATTGTTGAGACTACAAGCTTGTCATCATAGACAGGTGCGTCAACAACAAAGACAGGGATATCAGCCTTATTTGCGGCTTCTAACGCCGGCCGAATTCCTTTCCAGTCAACAGGGTTAAGAAAGAGTCCATCAATACCAAGAGAAATCATATCCTCTATCTGGGTAATTTGAAGTATCTGATCGTAGTCCGGATTCAACGCAACAACCCTATCTCCATGTGTTTCCACAGCATCTTCGATACTTTGGTGTAAAGCAACAAAGAACGGGTTATTCAATGTCATATACGAGGCTGCAAAAAAAAGCCCCTCATTATTATTTTCTTTACGGCCCATCGCTTCGGAAAAACAGGTAACGATTGCCAATAGAGAAATAAGCAGGATAAAGCGTTTTTTCATACGGTATTTTCTCCCCGGGCGTCTATGGCGTAATGCATAATCATTTCTTCATTGAATTCGGTTTTTCTGAATGTTTTAACAATGGAGCCGTCCTTCATTACAATGATTCGGTCGCAATTATTAATCAGCTCATTGAGGACAGATGAAATTATAATAATGGAAACTCCCTGACGCGCGAGGTTGTTTATTATGGAAAAAATATCTTTTTGGCCGATTATATCAATTTCTTTAGTCGGTTCATCCACTATTAAGACCTGAGGCATCCGGGTAGTTGAACATGCAAATGCAATTTTTTGCTGAATTCCTCCGCTGAGAGTAGAAACAGTCCTGTTCGGGGTAAGCCAGGATAGCCAGAAACGTTCAAGTGAATCCGAAATTACCGCTTGTTCATTGTGCTTCCGAATTACAGTCCAGCGGCTGATATGGTTCAATATATTCAATGTGAGGTTGAACCCTACAGACTGCCTTTTAAAAATACCGAAGCGATGGCGGTTGTCTGATACAAGAGACAATCCATGGGTTCGAGCTTCCTGCGGTGACCCGAAATTGACCCTTTCACCATTAAGGCTGATTGTCCCTTGTGTAGGTTTATACATACCGAAGAGAAGCTTTGCCAGTGTTGTTCTTCCGGATCCGACAAGCCCGGCAAGTCCGACGACTTCACCACGTTTAACTTCAAACGACAGATTCTTTAGTTTTTTTCGAAAAGAAAGATTTTTTATTTTAAGGACACTGTCTGTTGATGGGAAATGAGGCTTCCAGAAATAAACGCGAGGTTCCTGTCGTCCAATCATATGGGCTATAAGATCATCCCGGGATAAGTCGGTTGAGGGTTCAGATACCACAAGCCGGCCATTTCGAAGAACCGATATACGATCTGAAATATTCATAACCTCATCAAGTTTATGAGAAATATGAATCAGGCATTTGTCTTTTTTTCGTAATAATTCCAGAAGATTGAGAAATCGGTCTTCGTCGGTGCTTGAGAACTGAGTGGTGGCTTCATCAAGAATCAGAACACTTGGATTCAATGCTACAGCTCTTGTTATTGCTATCATTCTCCGATGTGCAAGATTAAGATGCCCGATAATATCATGAGGAGAGAATGGCAGGTTCAAATCTGCCAGTAATTTTCTTGTCTGGTCCAGCATGATGTTGAAACGAACAACACCGAATTTTAATGGTTCCCGGCCCATGAAAATGTATTCAGCAATGGTTGCTCTATGTGGAAGTTTCAGGTCTTGTTGAATTATTGTTATACCTTCCCTGGCCGCTGCAGCAAAATTGACTGATGACCAGTTCCTGCCGTTAATGTTGAGATAACCGTCATCCGGCTTGATTAATCCACTTATAATATGGACCAGGGTTGACTTGCCGGCACCATTTTCACCAACCAGAGAGTGGATTTCACCCTGGTAGAATTTCAAACTGACATCTGTAAGCGCTTTTTTACCGCTAAAACTCTTTGAGATATGAAATAATTCGATTACACTATTCATTAATGGATAGGACATATTAATCGTGCATATATCAATTGTCAATTTAATTGACAGACTATTGTTTGGTTACAGGTTACATGGCTGATAAACGTACAAAGAATAGAATTATCTATGACGATCTTTACGGAAAGATTGTATCCGGTGTGTACAAGAAAGGTGGGCAACTACCGACAGAATTTATGCTTGTAGAGGAATACGGGATTTCAAGGCCAACCGTTGCCAAGGCTCTCAATGATTTGCAGGAACAGGGCCTAATTGAAAGAAAGGTGGGTATTGGAACATTTGTAACAAATGTTCCTGAACAGGCCTCTGAAAAATATTTGGCTCTTCTTGTTCCTGACATCGGTAGAAATGAGTCAATGGAATCTCTTTATGCCCAGATTGCAAGAAGCTGTGAAGAGGAAAACTACACCCTTATCTGGAGCGGTTCATTAATCGGAAGTACAGATGACCGAATAAGGCAGATGCATGAGCTTTGTGAAAAATATATCAGGCAGACTGTTGAAGGAGTCTTTCTTTATCCATCACCGGATATTCCGGAATTAGTTTATAAAGAAATGCTTGAATCTTTTCAGGAGCATGAAATCCCGATTCAGATACTCTACAACCCTCTCGAAGAATTTTTCGGACAATCGCTCCATGATTTTGTCGGAGTGGATAATTATCGCATGGGATTTATTCTTGCCCGGAAATTGATTGAATACGGATCTAAAAGTCCCTGTTTGTGCCTTGAAGAAGGAACTCTTCATTGGAACGATCTGATGGCAAGGGGGTTTGAACAGGCTGTTCGAGAATCTGAATTATCCTCGGGAAAACTTATAATCAGTATGAAAGAAGGGTTATCTGAAGGCCGGTCTGAAGAGATTTTGAATGCCGGTTATGATGCAATAGTTTGTTCTTCTGATGTTCTGGCAGCAGATATGATGGCTGCAATGCTTGAAATCGGGAAAAGTATCCCTGAAGATATTCAGATAGTCGGATTCGGAAATACCAGATATGCAAGACATCTGAAAGTTTCTCTTTCCTCGGTCCAAGTTGATTGGGCGGA
>QNBK01000035.1 GCA_003644105.1 Spirochaetota bacterium
GAGTTCTCAAGCCATGCAGCTACCGGAGGACAATTCGGGCAGGTTTCTCTGTAGAAATACAGATAATTCACCGTTTCTTCGTCGGCTGTGAAGAGAAGTTCTTTCTGCGATTTATTTTCTTCAACCAGTGAGAGAACCGGAGTTGATTCATTACCCTTATCTTTAATTTCCGGAGTTTTGTAATCGGCATAGTTTACCCGGATTCCGTACTCTTCTTTTTTCCCCTTATTCCAGTTTTTAACAGACCGGTAATATCCGACAATCCGGGAATAAACTTCAGTTTCCTGTCCTTTCACCTGAGCTCTCAATACTTTGAGATCTTCAAGGCGGGTATTAATCTGTTCAAGTGTCACTTTACGGCTTCCTCCAGCTTACTTTTCAGGGTTTCAAGACCGGCGATTTCCTTATCTATCGCCGATTCCTGTTCTTTTTGACATTTCGGGCATTGGAAATGCTCTCCCTCAAGGTAGCCGTGAACAGGACAGACCGAAAAAACCGGAGAAATCGTGAAATAGGGGAGATGGTACCCCGCCGCAATGGTTTTCACCAATTCACGGCAAGCCTCCCAGTCCTTGATACGCTCTCCCAGGAACCCGTGAAATACGGTTCCTCCGGTATATTTCGTCTGCAGATCGTCCTGCATGTCGAGGGCATCGAAAATGTCTTCTGTAAAATCCACCGGCAACTGGGTGGAATTGGTGTAAAAGGGGTCTTTATCTCCGGAAGTGATTATATCCGGATAATGCTTACGATCGTGTTTTGCCAGACGGTAGCTGGTACTTTCTGCAGGAGTTGCTTCCAGGTTGAAGAGTTCTCCGGTTTCTTCCTGATAGTCGGCCATGCGGCTGCGCATGAAGTCCAGAATATCCAGTGCAAAATTCCGTGCTGAGATTTCAGTTATGGGATTCCCTGTAAAATTCAAAAGGCATTCGTTCATTCCCACAAGACCGATAGTATTAAAGTGATTGTTAAGATGCTTTAAATATCTTTTGGTGTAGGGGAACAGCCCGGCATCCAGCAGGTGGTTGATTACTTTGCGTTTGGCCATCAGAGACTCGGAAGCCAGATCCATCATTCTGCCCAGACGTCCGTAAAAATCAGCTTCTGAGGTTGCCAGATACCCGATACGGGGAAGATTAATAGTAACTACCCCCAGAGAACCTGTGAACTCATCGGATCCGAAGAGACCGCCTCCCCGCTTTCGTAACTCCCGTTTATCCAGTTGAAGCCGGCAGCACATGGATCGGACATCCTCAGGATTAAGATCGGAGTTGATGAAATTCTGAAAATAGGGAGTACCGAATTTAGAGGTCATTTCAAATAGAAGCTTTGCATTGGAGCTTTCCCAGTCAAAATCCCGGGTGATGTTGTAGGTAGGGATGGGATAGGCAAAACCCCGTCCGTTGGCATCGCCTTCCAGCATAAGCTGGATAAAGGCCTTATTCACCATATCCATCTCTATCCGGCATTCACCATAGGTGAAATCCTGTTCCACACCGCCGACAAGGGCTTTACGGTCTTTCAGGTCTGTGGGGCATACCCAATCCATTGTGATGTTGGTAAAGGGAGCCTGGCTTCCCCATCGGGAAGGGGTGTTCACACCGAAAATAAAACTCTGCAGGGCCTGTTTAACAGCTTTGAAACTCAGCTTGTCAGCTTTGACAAATGGTGCCAGGTAGGTGTCGAAACTGGACAATGCCTGGGCTCCGGCCCATTCGTTCTGCATGATCCCCAGAAAATTGACAATCTGAAACATCAGGGTGGAAAGATGCGCCGCCGGTTTGGATGAAATCTTTTCACTCACACCGCCAAGTCCCTCTTCGATGAGCTGCCTGATCGACCAGCCGGCACAGTAGCCGGAGAACATGGATAAATCGTGGATATGCATTGCCCCCGACCGATGAGCTTCGGCAACTTCAGGGGAATAAACATTTTTCAGCCAGTAATTGGCAGTTATTGTTCCTGAGTTATGGAGTATTAATCCACCGAGAGAGAAATTTACATTGGCGTTCTCGTTTACCCGCCAGTCGGACCGGGAAAGATATCCGTCCATAGTGCGGTCTACATCCAGCATCAGGCTTTTGGCATCTCTGAGTGCTTCTCTGTGCGATCGATAGAGAATGTAGGATTTGGCCAGAGATATTTCACCAGATTGAATCAATACGTTTTCCACCAAATCTTGTATTTCTTCAACCGCCGGGACAGAGTTTGGATGCCGATCCTTCATAAAAACCCGCAGGCGGTTTTCCACATTATCGGTGATTTCTGAAGGATCAGAATCGCTGCTTACGGCATCAACCGTTTTTTTTACAGCTTTTTCGATTCTGGTACGGTCGTACCTGACAATACGGCCATCGCGCTTGACAATACGTTTGATAGGAAACTCTACTTCAACAGTGTTCCCTTCTGTGGAAACACCCACGAGAGCTTTCCAATCAGTTGTTCGTCCTGTCATATATTCTCCTGGAACAGTTCACTGTCATTCGGCTTTCCAGTGTCAGTATTCAATGGCTCCCTGTCATCCGGTCCGAGAGCATCTATTACCCGAATGAACTCTTCTACATTTTCAAACTGGCGGTACACTGATGCGAAACGGACGTAAGCAACTTTGTCCAGGGAAAATAGGTTTTCAAGGACCAGATCTCCGATCGTTTCACTGCGAATCTCATGGCTGGAGCGGCTCATCATTGCCGCCTCATCCTCGATTATATGCAGCAGCTCCTCTACAGAGGCGTGGGGAACCGGCCGTTTCTCCAATGCTCTTTGAACCCCGTATTCAATTTTCTTCAAATCGAAGCTTTCCCGTCTGCCGGATCGTTTGATAACCATAATGGGTACTTCTTCGATATGTTCATACGAGGTAAAGCGATAGCCGCAACTGATACATTCCCTGCGCCGGCGAATTGTGGTACCACTCTGGTTCTGTCGTGATTCGATAACTTTATCGTCGGTTTTTCCGCACAACGGACATTTCACGCTAAGTAGTACCCCTCCCGAAAAACGCCATATGTAGGTGTTTGTCAGCCACTGAAAACAATATCACGCCATATGTGGAATCATCAAGCCCGGTGGTGCTGAATAATCAAAAAAAACAACTGTTATCCCGAAATAATGAGAAAATTAAATTGAAACTTCAAGAAGAACTGTACGGGATACGCTGTCTTTAATGTCCCGTCGAATGATGTGGGGTGGGTCTTCCGGCTCAGTCCAATACCCGACCACGGAAAGAATCAGTTGAGCATCGTTGTTCACGGTAAACATGAGTGATAGTGGGAATGGGGGATTATCACCGACAAAAACTTCCGCAGAAGCTCCAGAGGGAGACATCTCAAAGGGGAAATTAGCTTCATGCAGAGTGAATGGAGTGGTTGAATTCAGGTGGATTGTAAGATTTCCCGGGTTAGCCTCACCACTGATTTTTCCGGTAATGGTTCGCCTGCCGAGAAAAGACCTTGTATCGGATTCAACTTTTAAAGGAGTTCGATTAAACGGCATCCGTACATCGGCGGTCCTGCCGAGGTTCTCTAAAGGATATGTATTTCCATCCAGGAAAAGTTCGGCATTACCGATAGGACCGGGGCTTGAAATCTCAAGCTGCCTCTCATTGAAAACCAGGTTTATGCTGTCAATGATTTTCAGAGGCTGCGGATTCTTCTCGGAATATGGATTAAGACTTAATATCCAGAATAAAGTGATAATTGACGAGAGACTCAACGTGAATGTTGCTGCCGGTGTTAAAACACTGTACCTGGTTCTGTCATAGTGCAGGCGCCAGTAACTTAAGCTTGTAAACGCCAGAATTATTGGAAAAATAAGCAGGGTGAGAACAAGACTGCCGGATATCCTGCTGAGAAGCAGAGATTTGATAACGGTGGAGTAGGGTTCTCTGATTATCACTAAAAGACCCATAAAAGAGGGAACAATTGAAAGCAGGAGGAAAAACGTCTTTCGGCGGATATTTCTTGATGCTGTAAACAACATCATGTTGATAATGGTCCATAGGGAGTATGCGGTAATTGTTATATCCATGGCCGTAAAAACCAGAGAAGCAAGACCGGATGTTACAATTGCCGCATAAGAATAAAAATGCGGACTTCGTGGAAGAGGCAGTCCTCGGGTAATCAGGATAAAGTTCAGAGAGAGTGTGGCGGCAATTACAATTTTAAAGAAGACAAAAGTACCCGGGGCATGAACCCAGATATCGGGAAAGTCGGCTAAGAGAAGGGTTTCTTCTACGATCAGAGTGGAGAGGAAAAAGAACACAAAAACAATGACAAACAACAAGGGCCAGGCCCACCAGTATTGGGATAATCGACGCATATTAAGTCTGACATCCCTGAACCTTAAAAGTATAATGAAGAGTAATAAAGCAGAGATTCCGAGAAAAACAGAAACATAGGGTAATTCCGGGATAATTCTCGGTATATCTCCGGGAAACAGCCGTAAAAAGATATATATACTTTCTTTTGTTTTCGGAATTACTTCCAAACCCTTATCCAAATCCAGAAATGCCTTGATCAGATTCTTTATTTGTCTATCTCCCTCTGCATTGTTCACTGTACCTGAACCCTTCAAGAGAATCGTCGGGATATTTGAATCCAGCCATGACTGCAATGGGCCGATCTCTCCCTGTATTCCCAGTCTTGCCACCTGGATATCAGTTCCTCTGAGCCTGAAGGGTATAAAATCGGAAAAAAGTACAGAGGTAAGCTTTTTAACAAACCAGTAGGGGGCCACCTTGCCGTTTCCACCTATTTTAAGCTGCCAGGTTTGCGGGAGAAGCTCTCCCTCCAGGTAGATTGCAAAAATATTGTTTTCCCGTTTGAAGGATTCTGAAGCAATTCTGCTTCCATAGGGATGGAAATCTGATTCCCCCTCTTCAGCTCCGAGAAATATCAGACTTACACTGTTTTTCGGTGGATTTTCCTTGAATACTTTTGCCAGCTCCAGAAGAAGTGCTGTTGAAAATGCTCCGCCGTCAATGGGAGCTGCAATGATAAACTGTCCTTCAGAAGTCCCTGGAATCTCTGCTATTATATTCTGTGAAAAAGAGTGTCCTCTCTTTTCAGTATTGAGGAGCTGACGTTTGAACCCTATATCCATCTCCTTGAGTTTGTCTGCAATGTAGTTCAGGGCTTCATTTTCTCCATCGGTTCCGTCTGCCCTGCTGCCGAAAGAGAGAAACAAATTCATATCCGACTCAATATCAGACGGATCTGCACCGGAGAAATGGACAACAAGAAATAGTAACATGATAGAAAAAACATAACGCATCAGGAACAAATTAGGTTGCCTGTCCCCATGCAGTCAAGAAGCTTCCTGTCTATTCTTCCTCATGCTATTCTATGTTCATGGATATTCTTGATGTAATCCGGAGTCGTTCGACGGCAAAGTCTTTCACCGGGGGGGCAGTTGATTCACAGGCTATTGACCGAATACTTGAAGCTGGGCGTCTTGCACCGTCTGCAAAGAACCGTCAGGCCTGGCGTTTTATAGCTGTACAACGTGAAGAACTTAAAAAAATTCTCTCTGAAGCCTGTTATGGCGATCAGCGTCTCATTGATGCCGGTTATGTTATTGCCGTGTGTACCACGAATATTCAATATACGATGCCTAATGGTCAATTGAGTTATCCCATTGATATGGCCTTTGCTGCCTCATTTATGATGCTTCAGGCAGAGCATGAAGGACTTGGGAGCTCTTTATTGGCGACATATGACGAAAGATCTGTAAAAGATCTTTTAACAGTTCCTCATGCCATGAGGGTTGTGATGCTTCTTGCCGTAGGAAATTCTTCAGAAAAACAGGAATATAAAGACCGGCTCCCTAAGGAACGTGTTATAAGTTACGATCATTGGTAATAACTGTCTTGAAAATGAATAAGGAAACTGCTCATTTATGTCTTCCGGTAAGAAAGCTGTAATAGATTTACCCCCCCATGTAATCCTTACCGATGATGGTGTAGGTTTTTTTATGGACAAGGGGTACAAACTCAGCAAGCTTACTATGGCTGACGGTTCAGAACAGTACGGTGTTAAACTGGCGAAGGTTTCACCCAATTCTTTTCAACACATGCTCAGGATCGGTTACATTTCCCGGCTTGAGATTGTCCGCCCTGAGTTTACATCCGTGCGGTCAGATCTGATGGATCTATCTAAACTGATTGTTTTCGGTTTTCTATACAGACAGTTCGATCAGGTTCTTTTCGATATGCTTATCGGTTCATCAATGATAAAGGACTGGAACAGGGCAAATCCCGGAAATATCATTGATGAGAAGACAAAGATTAATGATACTTTTCTCAACAAAGTTTTATCTAAACATGCGGATCAGTTGAAATCGATCCGAAAGGCGGTTATATCACCGCTTCTGGAGAATATTGCATCTGATTCTTCCCTTCAGGCGGATGAAAAGAACGTTATGATTTTTCTGGCAGACCGGTATCTGGATCATACCCGGCCTTTTATCTGGTTCATTCTTACCAAATTCAGTTCTGATATGGAACACAAGGAACTGATACAGAAGACCAGGAAGCTGTTGGAACTCTACATTCGACGTTCCCGAATTGCAGATTATCTCACTCTGCTTCTGATGGAATTGGCCCTCAGTGCTGAAACTTTGAATATGATGTCCTTTGCCGAACGTGTTTATGGTGAGGGCACGGACACCAGAATGCTTATTTTTGATCCGCAGAAAAGGGATGCTTTGGCAAAGGCCATGGAAAAAGCTGAAGCAAATCTTACCGTTGCCTGGCGTATCGGAAACCCCAGCTCCCTTTCCATCGGTACGGAGAATAAACTGGAACTCATTATTTACAATCGAGAGGCTGAATACCTGGAACTGAAAGAGAAGGTTGAAGAAAAGATGAAATCAGGATCCAGTGTTTCCCTGGGTCAGTTTTATAAAAGCACTTCAGCCGGGAATGCTGAGATGGGTCTTCTGTATCTAGGATATCTCCAGGAAGAGTGCGATAAGGTGGGTATGAGATTCACTTCTAGGGTTGGAGAGAACCGGAGCGGTGTCCCTTCGATTACCCTGACCGTCCAGTTTTAAAAGTTCCACCTGTGGCGATGATACGTAGAGCCATAGGTGGAGAATATCCTAAAAAGCCTGAGCTGAAAACCAGAAATGCTGTACTGCGGTTACAGGGGTGAGTCTTGTACCGGCTAGTGTTCCCTCTATGGCGATTCCGCTCCCGCTCCAGGTACTGCCGGTTTCTGCATCCATGAAGAGCCCTGCAGATGTTCCTGAAAATGCCAGACTCTTATCTGAAACTTCAGAAATAAATGCATTGAGACTGCCTACATCCCTGCCTTCTGAGAGCCTGCCGGCATCCAGAGCTGAAGATGCTCCTGATGTCCAGAACAGTACTACCGGATCACCGGCGATGCTGAGTTGAAGAATCCCCCCATCCTTTACCTCACTATAGGCAATAATCAGCTCTTCACCTTTGTGTTTCACCACCAGAACCCTGTCCATGGCATCATGTTCCGTATCAATAGTTCCCTGAAATAAAAACGGTTTGTTGCCCGGGGTATCGTATCCTGTATATGGATTCTGACCATAAGGACGTGAAAATCCGGTTTCCCGGGAGATAACAACAGCTGTCGGAGCGGCTGTTTGAGCTTCTGAGAAAGAAAGCGTAAGGGCTGGTATCATTACAAGATTCTTCCCTGCATATTCTCCGATAACAGCTTCTCCTGTAGCTTGCTGCCACCAGCTTTCAGTCTGCCTGTCGTACATGATGAGATTACTGTTTCTCAAATGTCCGGTAGTACCGAAGTCGAGGGTGTTTCCGGAAAAATTCCGGTTAAAGACAATTCCGGTGTTGCACAAGGGGCAGAATGTTACTGTTATGGGCAGGCCGCCCAGTTCATCATTGATGATTTCATGCCACATGAGAATCTGAAGAGGGTAAATCCTGGATTTATCTCCAATTCTTACCAGAATTACCGGTTCGTTACCTTCAAGCCAGCCGGCGGCATCTTCCAATGAAGTGTATAGAGGGTTATCAATTGCCGGAATACCATCTTTCTGAGGACCTCCCGAGAGTATCTCATCAGGATTGATAAGCATCCGGGTGAAATCCGTGGTAAATCCCGGTACAGACCACTGGTAATCTATTGGCTTACTGTCACTGCTCCCGCCTGCAGCGGCAATACCGGCAGCAAACAGGAAGGACAATAAAATGACTGCGCAATATTTTTTTAAATAATTCATATATTATAAATACAGTAATATATCTGAAAAACCTGTGTATTCTGTTAAGGTTTGGTGAAAGGTTTGTGAAGGTTGGTAAAACAGCCCATTTATCCGGACTGTCTTTTCCAGCAGTAGGTAAGGTGGTCGTCCACAATTCCCGTTGCCTGCAGATGGGCATAAATGATGACAGGACCGAAAAACTTAAACCCCAGAGATTTGGCCTCCCGGGCAATAGCTTCAGCTTCAGGACTTGCTACCGGAATTTCCTCCATGCTCTTCCAGTGATTAACCTTTGGCCTGCCGTTGTAAAACGAGAGAAGCCAGTTTGCAAAAGATCCATGGCGGGATGATAAATCAAGAAACAGACCGGCATTGCTTATTGATGATTTAATTTTGAGGCGATTTCTGATAATTCCGGGATTGGAAATTAGAGTGTTTATTTCCTTCTCACCCCAACGGGCAACAATTTCAGGATTAAATTCTGCGTAAGCCTTCCGATATGCTTCACGTTTACGAAGTACTGTAAGCCAGGAAAGACCGGCCTGGGCGGATTCCAGAGTAAGAAATTCGAACTGTCGACTGTCATCAAATGCTTCATTACCCCATTCTTCGTCATGATATTTTCTGTATATCGGGTCGGTTCCACACCAATCACATCGAGGCCGTTCATCCATGGTTCATTTTCCCTTCCTGATGGCGGAGAGCAGCCAGCTGCGACTTACAGCTCCGGTTTTTCGCTCTATTACTCTCCCTTCAGAATCTGTAACAATAGTTGTTGGAAGTCCTGTTATCCTGTAAGCATTCATACCTTGTCCGGTATCATCGAACAGCAGGGGAAGTTCAATCCCATTTGATTCTATCCAGGCAGAACCGTCCCCGGAGTTCTTTTCGGTTCTTGAAGCGTTAACCGCATAAAAAACAACGTTTTTGAATTTTGGATCGCTCTGCAGCCGCTCCAGCATCGGCATTTCTGCCCGGCATGGAGGGCACCAGCTGGCCCAGAAGTTCAGAACCACGATACTTCCCGCCGACTCTGAGATATCCCAGGCTACTCCTTTTTCATCGGAGAAAACAACAACGGGAAGTTTCTCCTTTTGCTTTATCTCTGCACCAGAGAGCATGGTATAACCGGCTACAGCCAGGCTCAGAACAAGCGCGGTTCCCATGGCCCAGATCATGGCTCTGTTAACGTTCCCCGGGGATTTGGCTTTTTTCCAGCGGTAGCTAAGCCAGAGGCCTCCGGCGGTAACTCCGATTAAGATGTTTAACAGCCCCCCGCTGCTGTAAAGAAGCAGTCCGGGATTGATAAACACATCCCTGGCATCGGTGATAAGAAGACTGAGTTTCCATACCAGCAGGAAAGGAAGAACCGGGGCAAACAGAAGGTCTGAAAAGATGCGGCGGTTTGTTTTACCTCCCTTTATAAAAAAGGAACCGGCAAAAAACGCCGCTGCAGCAATCAGAATACTGAGTAGCAGTATTACAGGTATAGACAACGGACCGAGAGAAACTGAATCTGTTAACGACATGATAGATGAACTATAAATGAAAAACAGATGTAATGAAAATTTATAATAAGGAAATGATGAAGAAAAGATGTCCTGCCCGATACCAGAGTATCGGGGGACAAATAGTTTTCAGAGAGCTGCGATGGCTTCCTTGAACTTACCGGATTTAACGGCTGAGTTGCACTGCTTACAGATAACGATTTTCTTTTCGTTGACTTCATATTCGTAGAGCAACTTGATGCCTGACCTCTTGCATAGAGGACAGATTCCCCGGCCGGAGCCTGGAGTTTCCTCTTTGAGGGGTCTGCCGCGATGCGCTTTGGACATGGTGATTCTCCTCTGATTTTTCCCGGCAGCGGTAGCTTCTGCTGCCCGGAGTTACCGGCAGACTATACTCGCTGCTCCGGGATTAGGTCAAGACCGATTAGTTACTTCAGAGACCAAGCGATATACCGGCTCCGAATGAGAAATAACCGTCCTGTTCCCTGAACTGACCATAAGGATTCTGGCCAGCCAATAATCTCATATAAAACCCAATTCTTCGGGCAGCAACATTATCATCATATCGATACCATCCGAGAGAGGTATTTACAGTCCAGGAACGTTTTTCCGCTTCAGTACTGAAAAAATCAAATAGTATACGGTTTCTGAGTTCAAAGCCGCCTTGAAATACCCAGTTTTTGAATGAAGGAAACCCTGACTCAATTGTTGTATTGAATTGTCCGAAGTATTCCAGATTACCCCTGCTCGGGATGATATATGAGGATGTGGGCTGAAGAGAGGACCCTATCTCTGATGGATATGGAGTACTGTAATAACCGTCAGTGTTCCAGCGCCCGCTCATTCCCAATCTCAGGTTGAAGGCATTCCCTCTTCCAGATTCCCACTCATCCAGTCCGGCAACGATTTCCCAGGCTTCATAGGAAACATTGATGCGGTAAAAATCCGTCGGATTTTCATCTTTCATATGTAAGGCGAACTCATCTCCAATGTGGGTACTTTCATGGAAAATAGGAAGAATCCGTAAGGATATATTTTTGGGCCATGTTAATTGCAGCCGGTAAAGGGACTCAATTTTTGTTCCAAACCAATAATCGGTATCTATTACCGGAGCGGTTTCCTGTTCAAAAAAATCATCTATCATGTTGAAGGAGACTGGTAATCCTATATACCACAGCCATCGATTATTTTCTCCGCCAATTATCGGTATATCAATTCCGAGTTGAATATTCAGGAATATCCGTTCATTAAAACCCTCAGACCATGGATAATGGGGTGGAGCCATATTGGCATTCAGAAGTTCCAATCTGTTAACTGTACTGTGTATCTCCCAGGTATAAGAAGATAAAGCTGGATGTATTGGAAAGAACATCAAACTTTCATTCTCATTATTTTCCCTCGAGCCAGGATTCTCCGATTCCTGTGAATACAGCGATTGTAATAAATGAAGGTTAGACATCAGTATCAGGACTACGGCTGTATAACGGTAAAAGCTCTTCACCACTAAATTTCTTGTCAGAGGAAATGAACGGTATCAATAATCAATTCGGGCATGTTTCTCTTGAAATCCCAGCCCCAGTCGATATTGAGGTTTATACTGGGGAAAGCATCAAAATAGAATATGGCGGTAGCACCTGCACAGTATTCCCAGGCATCAGGTCCATCACCCCATAATTTTGAATAGACATATCCGATATCCGTAAAGGGCCGTAGATGAAGGGAGAAAAGTTTCCCTGCGTGAAAAAGTTTGAAATTTGCCTGTATTGATATGAAATTGCCCCATTCACCCCAGGTCATGTAATCGACAACACCCCTGAGACGGTCTCCGGCGTTTTTTCTCTGTCCTTCAAAAGCGTAAAAACCGCCGATACGTCCGGATAATTCAAACCAGGAAGTTAAGGGCAGATATCCTTTTAAGTCTGATTCCATAAAAATGTCGCTGTTACCCGACCCTGTATACCAGAGATTGTTGTTCATGAAGTCAAAATAAAACCCCTTGCGAAAATTACCCACCCAGTCTACCTGGTCGGTAACAAAACCATGATTCAGACCGGGGGTGAAGCCTTCGTTAGAGAATATAGTGGCCGAATCGTACTGGTAAAGCCATGATGCGAGAGGGGTAATCTTGTAAGACCAGGGGCTGCCCGGACCTAAGGGTATATAAAGAGAAAAGAAAAGTTCCGATGAACTGTTTCGGTATTCTATCAGGGTAGTGCCATCTGTATTTCCATAACGGGTTTTTCCATTGAACTGCTTGAAGGATGTATCCATGTGCAGCGGACCCAGAATTATATTCTGAACCTGCACTTGAAAAAGAATCTCCGCCGGACTCCAATAACCTTCAAATTTCTGGTCGGTAAGGGTTCCGAAGGCATTGAAATATTCCAGTTTCATTCCGAGGGTAAGCCCCTTTTCGGTTGAAAACTTCAGCATCGGCCGGGGTACCAGGGTAAAGGAGTCAACAATGTGTATATAAATTTCGATGTCTTTGGGGTTCTCCGCATCGATATACCATGTAAATTCCTTGAACATTCTGCGCCGCAGGAGATCGTTTGCCCGGGAGCTTACCAGGTATTCCAATCCTGCAAGGCTGTCAAACTCTTTTCCTTCATAAATCCGCAGTTCTTTTAAAAGAGCGTTGCGATGGGTTTTACCCTCAATCTCTGTATTAATGTGCCCTACTATTACAGAATCATCTCCAAAAACACCGATTATCGGTGATGTGAGTATCAGCAATATCATTACAGCCTTGAACTTCATTGTATCTCCCGTATTAGAATGCCTGATATTAGTGTAAATTATAGGTTTATCAAAGGATTTAAATAATGGATATGGAAAAAATCGCCCGTCTTACCCGGGAACTACTGATTGAGATTGGAGAAAATCCCGACCGGGAGGGGCTTCTCAAAACACCCGATCGTGTTGCCGAATCCTGGTCTTTTCTCACTTCAGGATATCGAGGCGATATAAAGACTGTAATCAATGGTGCTGTTTTTGAATCTGAAGCCAACAATATGATACTCTGCCGGGATATTGAGATGTACAGTCTCTGTGAGCACCATATGCTGCCTTTTTTCGGAAGTTGTACAATTGGATATATTGCCAAAAAAAAAGTTATCGGAGTGAGCAAACTGGCCCGTATCGTCGATTACTATTCCAGACGTCTTCAGATACAGGAGCGTCTGACGGCTCAGATTGCCCGGGCGGTGATGGATTCCGTTGACGCCGAGGGCGTTGGTGTTATAATCGAGGCCCGTCACATGTGCATGACCATGAGAGGAGTGGGTAAACAGCATTCTTCTATGACGACAAGTTCCGTACTGGGAAGCTTCCATTCCAATTCGGCCACCAGAACTGAATTCCTGAATCTGGCAGCTAAGTAAATACCACTTCAGCCGTTAAACAGTTTCATGGTTCCGGCTTCAGGATTTTCATCCATGATTTCCTCAATCATGATTACCGATTGAAAGGGTATCATCAGATGATCCGAACCGCCGAACTCTTTAACAAGTTCATCCTCAGTGGGATCGATAACCAGACGGCTGGTTTTTGTGAAAACCAAATCTTTGATGGACACAAAATACGGATGGGTAAGATCGAGACTTCTGGCTTTAAGTAAAACCTGTTTTTCCTTCCAGGTGAAATGAACGCGGTATATTGACATATTCCGACTATATACAGCTTCGTTGTTTTAGAAAACAGATTGAATACACTGACAGCTGAGGTTAGATTGGTAAAGGTATGGTTGAAACTATCGGCCTTCAGGTAAGACAGTCCATCAAACAAATCTCCTATGCTGCCGGTTTTCAGCTATTTCTTTTTAGAGAAACCTTTAATTTTCTGAGCCGAAGGAGAATAGGGCTTAAGGTTCTTATCATGCAGATACTCTTTACCGGGGTGGAAGCACTTTCAATTATTTCATTGCTTTCTCTGGGTATCGGGGCCGTTATCATCATTCAGGGAGCTCAGCTCCCTGATTTTCTCCTGGGGGATCAGCTGTACAGAATCCTTATCATCGTTATTACCCGGGAACTGGGTCCGCTTCTCACAGCTTTTGTAATAATTGCCCGCTCGGGTAGTGCCATTACAACCGAGCTGGGGAATATGGTGGTTTCTCATGAGATGGAAGCCTATCTGTCGGTGGGAATCCATCCGGTTTCCCAGTTGGGTGTTCCCAGACTGATCGGTGTGTCTTTGTCTATGGTTTTACTTACAATGTATTCGAATGTCTTCGGACTGCTGGGGTCACTCACGGTTTCATCCATCATCAGCGGGGTGAGATTAACAGATCAGTTGGCCGCTCTTTTCTCAAATTTTCATATGGTTGATATCATCGCCAGTGTGGCTAAAAGCTTCATATTCGGCCTTATTATTGCCGCAACATCGGTTTATTACGGTTTCAGTGTAAACGGTGCTGTTACAGAAGTTCCGGTAAAAACCATACGGTCCATAGGGATGAGCATCGTACTGTGCATCATTGCTGATGGTATCATCATACTCATTACCGTTCTGCTGGGAGCATCGAACTTGTGAATAAAACAATCCCTCCCATTGTCTTTAACGGCGTCAGTCTTTATTTCAACAATCGCGCCGCTCTTGATGATGTGACTCTTGAGTTTCAGCGGGGTAAAACAACCGCCGTTATCGGCAGTTCCGGAAGTGGGAAATCTCTGGTGCTCAAATGTGCCGCAGGCCTGATATTTCCCGATGAAGGTATAATTGCTTATGAGGGAACCAGCATTGCTTCAATGAAAGAGACTCTTTATCAGCAGATGCAGGCCAGAACGGGCTTTCATTTTCAGGATGCCGCACTCTGGGCTAATAAATCACTGGGAGAGAACCTCAGCCTGCCGCTGCTCTCAACCAATCCGGACTACACCGACTCTGATTTAAAAAACAAAGTTGATGAGTCCTTTGCTTCGGTCGGTCTGAAACTAGACCCCTCTTTACGGCCGGCATCCATATCCATGGGCCAGAGGAAACTGGTGAGCTTTCTCAGAGCTACAATCACCAGACCGGAGATTCTGTTTTTAGACGATCCCCTGGCATTTATGGACCGGGAGGGCTCCCGTCAGCTGATAGCAGAGATTGAACAGTTCCGGGATGATGGAGCTACCATTATTATTGCCACCCACGACAGTACTTTGATAAAAACCATGGCGGACCAGATAATGGTTCTTACCCATGGACGGCTGTCGGCTTCAGGGTCTTACCAGGATGTTCTGCCCCTCTTGCGGGAACTGGTATGAGGAGCCGATAATGGACGGGAAGCAAATATGAAGTTTAGTTTCAGGCATGCCAATAAAATAGTAGGTCTCTTTGTTCTTGTGGCCGTCCTGCTGTTTGTTATCATCACGATGTTTGCCGGGTTGAACAACAAGTGGTTTACAAAAAAAATCTATTTCACAAGTCTCTTCACATCTGCCGAAGGCCTGAAAGTCGGTATGGGCGTAAACCTGCGGGGATTTGAAATCGGCCGGGTGAAGAATATCAGTCTGAACGAGGATAACCAGGTAGACCTTGATTTCTATATCTATGAAACCTATCACAACCGTGTACTCCCGGATTCCGTACTGGCACTGCCCTCGGGGCTTCTGGGGTCGGCGAATGCTCTGGATTTTTACCCGGGGTTGGTGGAAGGAGAGCCCTATCCTGATGGTAGTTTCATCCCGTCCACCCAGAC
>QNBK01000036.1 GCA_003644105.1 Spirochaetota bacterium
AGGGAAAGGGCCTGGGCGGAAATATATGGAAAACTCAAGGGTTCTGAGAGAATTCGGCTAATCAGATCCGGGGAGAGAGCCCGGAAGCTTCCAACCCGGATGAATAGAGCTGTACCGGTAATTAAAGACATGTGGATCTGGTGCATTCTGGAGGAAAGGCGCCGGAAAGGGGCACCCGGGCGTCTGGGGGGGAGGGCATAGGCCAGATCGGCCCCATCCTCTACGGCCCGGAGTAAAAAGGGAATGGTTTGAAGGGGGTGGGAGAGATCGTCATCCATGGTAATTACCGTCTTGCCCCGGCAGGTGGTGAGAGCGGCAAGTATAGCCGACTGCTGCCCCCTGTTTTTATCCAGCCTGATTCCCCGAACCCCGGAGCTGTGGGAGATTACTTCCCAGCTCTCATCCCGGCTGCCGTCGTCAACAAGAACTATTTGTGCTGACGGCGCCGAGAGGTCAGTTAAACGGCGGATTAAACCGGGCAGTAAAGAAGCACCGTTATAAACGGGAATTACAATGTAGAAGCCCGGATTTACAACCCCCATACGGCTATTCCGGCACAGCAGAGCAGGGCCCCGGCAACCACCCGCCGGGAGAGTCTTTCTTTCAGAAAAAATCGGCCGCCGAATTGAATAAGGACTCCGGTGAGGGCGGTAACGGTGTAGGCCCGGGAGAGGGGGACGGTTTCCAGAACTTTCCAGTAGAGAAAGGGGGCGCCGAGCACCAGCAGAAGAGCCAGGGGGGCGCTCCCTTTTATAAAGCTGAGGGCAAACCTCAGCAGACCCTTCCGGGTAACCCATGATTTGGCACCATGACGCAGCAGCAGCTGTCCCGAGGCACTGGCTGAAACAACAGCCAGGAGAAGGAGGAATTCATGGCTGTTCAAGAGGCTTCTCCAGCAGTGCTGCCGGGGGTGCTGACTGGGGTCATCAGAGCGGTTCCCCCGAGGATGAGCAGGGTGCCGGCAATTTTACCGGCGCTTAAGGATTCACCGAAACAGATAAGGCTGACAACAAGTATCAGTGGGTATGAGAGGGAGAGGTAGGGGTAAACACGGCTTACCGGATGTTTTTTGAGTATGAACGACCAGAGCACACCTCTGACGAGGAATATGGCATAAGAGGCGATGAAAAAACCGTTTATTCCTGTTCCGGCACCGGTTTTGGCCATAGTTTGACCGGTGGTTATGAGGATAAGCACCAGGAGGATGGAGGTTACATCCCAGGCGGCTGGTGGGCTCTGTGTTTTATTCACAGCAATAGAATAGCGGTGGATTATCCGACGGTAAACCGGTCTTTGAGAATTGAGTAAATTACTTTGAGCCGTTTATCAGCAGGATTGCTGATTCCGCCGTCTTTCAGGATGTCGCTCCGCTCTTTGGAGAACCAGCGGTAAAGCCGGCCGGCACCATCCCCTGAATCATTGGCAGCGACGGCAATTTTCACCAATGCTTTTAGCTCCTGCAGGTTTAGAAAGAGCCGGGAATTACCCAGAAGTATATTGAAGTTTTTTGGTCCGCCTGCCTGAATGATATCCACCGTATCGTTAACGGCGTTTTTAGAAGATCCGGTTTTTGGGGATGCGGCAGTTTTCATGTGTTTTTTTGAATCAGCAAGGTTTCGGGCTGATTTGTTCAGCTCTTCAACCTTATGGTTGTAAACCATTGTTTGTGCCTGGGTATTGAGCCAATTAATTTCATCCAGGTTTAAGCCATCCAGAATTGAAATGAGTTCTAGTTTTGCCGGATTTTGAGGTGGTTTAGTTTGAGCTTCTTTCGACTTTGCAACAGGTTTTCGAGTGGTGACAGTTTTTCTTGTTGTCTTTTTTGGAGCCATTTATTTCCCTCCAGTACCAGAATTATACCGGATAATGACTGAATGATGTTCAGACTCCGGCAGAATTGTGGCAACTGTGGAAAATAGCTTGGCGAATTGGAGAATCCGACGAAAATAGTATTAACCGCATTTTGAGGTGGAACCTGTGAAACTGATGAGATATCTTGTAATCACTTTGTCCCTGGCAATTCTGATTGCGAATACATTCATTATCTAAGAAACTTCATTTAATGGAACATCCGGTTATCTGAAGCTGATAACCGGAGTTGTTTTTATCGTATTCTGCTAAAGAATCCCGTACTTCATAAGAACAAAGAGACTTGAGATGGTTGTAGCCATCTGAGTTCGTTCTGTGGGCTGCAGTCCTTCAAAGAAGGTTACTTCGTAACCGTTTCGGCTATCCACAACGGCCATTACCGTGTCCCCTTTGTAAATGGAAATAACCAGTAATCCGTCATCCGGCTTGGGGTAGGTATCCAATCTGGCATTGCTTTCAAATGTGTAGAGAACTTCCTTGTTTTCCTTGGAAATTGTACCTCTGAGTGTCCCGTCAAAATCTGAATCACCCGGTTTGTAGTAGGCCTGAATACGGCGGATAGCCATAGTATTACTTTCCTCCATACGTCCGGCGAAGGTATAGGAGTAGATACTCATTTCCTTTTTCTTCTGTCCGGGGCGCCGGGACCGCTCCATTTCTGCCAAACCGATAATATCCCATTCATAACCCGCCGGATCTGAAAGGGTGAAACCTATTGCCCGTGAGGTGGTTTCATGTGATGCATTTTTAAGATTCATACGATTAACGTTTTTACCTGTTCTTACGATATTTTCAATAGAATAAACCCAGAAATTATGATTCTTCGTGAACATACCTGCTTTTTCAATGGGGAAGGTTTCCCCGGCAACATCCATCATCAGCTGCCCGGCGCTGGGTTTTGTCTGGCATGAACTGAAGATAAAAAGTGAAAGTATGATGGCAGTGAGGATGCTGAAAGTCAGAAATTTCTTTTTAAACATGTGCAGTACTCCTTAATCTTATGAATCATATAGATGGTATTAAAGCATTTCAAGGCTGCTGCATTCAGCAGAAATAATAATCATTGCTGACAACCTGATAAATGTCTATTATATAAAAAAATACCTTTTTATATTGACTCTCGAATCTCATATACTAGAATTGAGGGAAATAAAAAATCTTTTTTCTACTGATATTCGCGGAGGGATTGTCATGAAATTGAGAACAGCTGTAATTTCATCCTATATTATTATTCTTGTGGCTTTGATCGCTTTTTCGTCTTTCACCATTTTGAGATCCAATGAATCTCTGGTGGCCGTCAGTTTTATTCAGAGTAACATCAGGGTTTCAGTTGCAAATATGAATCAGATTAAAACGGACATCATCAAGATACAGGAGTGGCTGACAGATGCCGCTGCCACAGGTTTCCCGGATGGATTTGATGAAGCGGAGAAATACTACCAGGATGCTTTTAAATTAATAGATGAAGATATCCAGCGGAAAATAAGTGCCGATAAACCTGAGTTGGCGGATAAATTGACGAATATGCAGAATAAACTGCAGCTTTACTACAGCACTGGAAAGCAGATGGCCCATGTCTATGTGGATGAAGGCAGGGATGCTGGAAATATCTGGATGGCCAAATTCGATCCCATAGCAGAAGAGTTGGGAGAAATCACCGATGAGATGATGGCCACATACAGTGGAGTGTATGATTCAAATTTGATGCAGCTCGAATCCGATCAGAAAAATATCATCAATCTTCTGATTCTTATCAGTGGTATCGTTATTCTGATAATCGTTTTGGCGGGTATTTATGTTTCAGTGGCTTTCAGTAGAGGCATTACTCTCGTTTCAGGTTATTCAAACAAGTTGTCTGAAAATGATATTTCTGTATCAAAGAGTTCAAAAAGGAAAGACGAGTTCGGCAGAATAGCCAATCAGTTCAGAAACAGCTTTCAATCGCTTAACAGTCTGGTGAGCAGCATCAAATCATCAACGGATACAACCGCGGGAATCAAAGATTCTCTTGCGGCCTCAGCAGAAGAGGCCTCGGCAACTATTATCAATATCAAAAATAATACAACTGTTCTGCTGCAGGAGTCTGAGAAAATGAATCAGAATGTTACCGATAATGTCACCTCTATCGAGGAAATTACAGCCAATATCAACAGCATCAACAACCAGATTACCGAGCAGGCCTCCATGGTGGAAGAATCCACCGCATCCATTACGGAAATGATCAGTTCCCTGGAAAGTGTGAATAATATAACCAAAAAGAAAAGTGAATCCATTATTCAGCTGGTGGAAGTTGTTAACGATGGCTCCCGGACTCTCACGGAAATGGCCGATGGCTTTAAAACCGGAGTTGTGGACAGGATTGAAGGCATCTCCGAAATGGCCAGCGCCATTCAGCAGATTGCCTCGCAAACCAACCTTCTATCCATGAATGCCGCTATTGAAGCCGCCCATGCCGGGGATGCGGGAAAGGGATTCGCCGTTGTTGCCGATGAAATCAGGAAACTGGCGGAAACTTCTGCCCAGAGTTCTGCCAGTATCAGTAAAATAATTAAAGAGATTTCAGACGGAGTAAATGAAACTGAAATAAAAACGAAAAAATCCTCTGAGGCGTTTGATGTTATTAATAGTGAAATAAAAGAAACAAAACAGGCGTTTGATGGAATTGCTCTAAGTACTCAGGAACTGAATGTCGGTGGAAAGCAGATTCTTGATGCAATGATCATGCTCCAGGTTGTTACCATCAATGTGAAAAACGCCTCCGGGGAGATGACTTCTGGGTCGGAGCAGATTGTTCGCGGTCAGCTGGTACTTAAAGATATCTCGGATAATGTTACCAAAGGTATGATGGAGATAAGCAGCGGTTCGGAGCAGATTGTTGTTGCCGCCGATGAGATTGTTAATTTTTCAGTGGAATTAAACAGTGTTGTGGAATCCTTGAAAGAGGAAGCGGATAAGTTTAAAACATAGTTTGATACCAGAGTTCAGACACTCACCATCATTTACAGACACGAAGTACAGCCGTGGTTCATTTGATAAATCACTATTGACCAGATTGATGATCGTGTTATAGTTGCTGGAAATACTATATAGTTGGTTTTGAACGGGAGAAGCATGGACGATAAGCTGCAGGAATTAACCGACCGTCTTTATAAGGACGGTGTTGAGAAAGCCCGGAAAGAAGCACAGGCCATCCTGGCGGATGCTCAAACACAGAAAGAAGAAATTATCCGTAAAGCGGAACAAGATGCCGCAGCCATCCTTGAGAAAGGGCGGAAAGAATCAGATGACTTACGAGCAAGAACCGGGAGTGAACTGGCCATGGCAGCCCGTCAGGCCGAAGTTGCTTTAAAACAGCGTATTGTCAATATTCTTTCAGATAATATTCTGGATGAAGGTGTTCAGAGTGCTTTGAACAATGAAAATCTGCTCAACGATCTGATTGTTGCGACAATGTCCGCATGGGCTTCTGATGGAAATATCCCCGATATATCCCTGGTTCTCAGTGAGGAGAAGAAGGGTGTATTTTCCGAGGGACTCAAGTCCGCTTTGAAAAAGCAGATATCCGATGGTCTGAATATTGAGTTCAACAGCCGGATGAAAAGCGGTTTCCGGATTGAATCAAAAAACGGTTCCTACGCCATGTCTTTTACAGATAAAGATTTCCAGGAGTTCTTCCGTTCATTCATCAAGGATAAATCCCGGGCCTCATTGTTCAAAGAGAATTGATTTTTGGCTCAATACTATTTTTTAGTTTCCAGCCTGGTGGAACTCACCCTTGATGAGGGATTTCAGAAGCATCCGTATCCCGTGTTCAACGATTTTATCCGGGAGGAACTCTCGGGGGCCGACTATACGGAATTGGGTAAGTGTTTTCTTCTTAATGATGTCTCAAACTTTACAGCAGCACTGAAGTCGGGTTCGACTGACGGGGATGCTGTATTTCTTGAACCATCATCTTATGAAAAAGAAGCATTGAAAGAGGGCTTGATAGATACAGAAACCCTCTTCCCATTTCTGGCAGATTTTATCTGGGATTACAGAGCCGAACGCCGGCTGTACCCGGGAATCTCTTCAGAGGATGAACTTATCCGCCGTATGATGGAGACTCTTTCCGCCGGTGATGAGCCGGCTGTTACTGGTTTTCCCGCAGAGTATCTGGAATTTGAAATGCATCTGAGGAACCTTACAACAGCCCTTTCCAGTAGAGCTGCAGGTGGTTCCTGGACCGAAAAGATTGTTCCTTTTGATTTTTTCTCCGAGAGAATTGCGGCAAGTCAGGCTGCGGATTTCGGTCTTGGTGGAGATTTAGGTGTTCTTTCTGATTTAATTGACCTCTATGAGGGTTCTTCTCCCCTTGAAATTGAAAAAGCAACAACCGCCGCCCGCTGGAAGTGGCTGGATGAAGCGGTTGGCTATAATCTTTTTTCAAAGGAAGCTGTTTTCGCCTATGCGGTGAAAATTGCCGATGTGGAACGATGGCTCACCCTTACCCCGGAAGAGGGACGTGTGAAACTCGATGAATTATTGGAACAGCTTCACCAGAATATTAAAAAAATAACCCGTGAGGAGAACTCTTAAATGACCACAGGCAAAGTCACCGGTGTGACGGCAAACCTTATCACCGTTGAGGTTGACGGACCTATCAGCCAGAATGAAATCGCCTATGTAAAGATGGGTGATGAGCGTTTAATGTCCGAAGTAATCCGGATAAATGGTAATACAGCTTTTGTTCAATGTTTTGAAAGTACCCGAGGAGTCCGAACAGGATTAGCGGTGGAATTTGCCGGAGCCATGCTTGAAGTAGAACTCGGACCGGGACTGCTGTCCAAGAATTATGACGGCCTGCAGAACGATCTGGACAAAAAAGAAGGTTTATTTCTCAAACGCGGAGAGTATACCTCTCCTCTTGATGATGAAAAAATCTATGAGTTTACCCCATTGGCTTCCCCCGGGGAATCCATACAGCCGGGGCATTGGCTGGGTGAAGTAAAAGAGAATTGGGTAAACCATAAAATCATGGCCCCATTTACCCTCAAGGGTGATTGGAAGCTTGATTCCATAGTGGAAAAAGGCAATCACACTATTCGGGATACCATTGCCGTTATCTCATCATCTGACGGTGAGACGAAAGACGTCACCATGACTCAAAGATGGCCGGTGAAAGTACCCCTGAAAGCCTACCGTGAAAAACCCAGACCCTTTCGTCTGATGGAAACAGGTTACCGGATTATTGACACATTCAACCCTCTGGCTGAAGGGGGTACCGGTTTTATTCCCGGTCCATTCGGATGCGGTAAAACCGTCGTGCAGCATGCTGTGAGTAAGAATGCTTCCGCTGATATTATTATTATGGCGGCATGCGGTGAACGGGCCAATGAAGTTGTGGAAATCTTTACTGAATTTCCTGAACTGATAGACCCGCGAACCGGCCGGAAACTCTACGAGCGGACCACTATTATCTGTAACACTTCAAATATGCCTGTTGCTGCCAGAGAAGCCTCTGTTTACACCGCTATGACTATCGGCGAGTACTACCGTCAGATGGGGCTGAGTGTTCTGCTTCTGGCAGACTCCACATCCCGATGGGCCCAGGCACTCCGGGAAATGTCCAACCGTCTGGAAGAACTTCCCGGTCCCGATGCTTTCCCTATGGATCTTTCGGCTATCATTGCCAACTTCTACGCCCGGGCCGGTGTCGTCTACCTCAATAACGGGGAAACTGGAGCCGTCACCTTTCTGGGAACCGTATCCCCTGCCGGTGGAAATCTGAAAGAGCCTGTTACCGAATCGACGAAGAAAGCCGCTCAGTGCTTTTATGCCCTTTCCCAGAAGCGGGCTGACTCCAAACGTTATCCGGCTATCGATCCCCAGGAGAGCTACTCCAAGTATCTGGAAAGCCCTGAAATTCAGGCATTTTTAACTGAACGTTCCGGTGAAAACTGGGTTGAGGATGTTTTATCACTGAAGAACAGAATGCTCAGAGGGAAAGAAGCTCAGGATCAGATTTCTATTCTCGGAGATGACGGTGTTCCCATTGAATACCATATCAATTTCTGGAAGAGTGAGGTTATTGATGCCGCTCTGATTCAGCAGGATGCCTTTGACCCCATAGACCGTTTCGCTTCGGTGGAGCGTCAGGAATACGGATTAAAAACAGTCAAGGACATTTGTGATAGAGTCTTTAACTTTGATACATTTGAGGATGTGGCTCCTTACTTCAAAAAAATGATTAATTCACTTAAACAGATGAATTTCTGTGAGTTCGGTTCAGGTCAGTTCAAAGAATTTGAATCAGAACTGAAAATCACTCTGAACGAAAAAGAGGTGGCCTGATGCAGAGCCGGGCTTTTCAGAAAATACACAGTAAAATCGACAAGATTACCAAAGCTACCATTACTCTTACGGCTTCAGATGTCGGCAATGAGGAGATGGCCTGGGTGGATGACCGCCTGGCTCAGGTGGTTAAAATCAACGGTGATAATGTAACCCTGCAGATCTTTGTGGGGACAGAAGGGATTTCTACTGAAGCTCAGGTGGTGTTTCTCGGTAAACCCCAAACCCTGAAAGTCTCAGAAGATCTTGCCGGACGTTTCTTTGATGCTTACGGAAACCCTATAGACGGCGGACCTGAAGTGGAAGGTGAGGAACGTGAAATCGGCGGTCCATCGGTTAATCCTGTCCGGCGTAAACAGCCGAACCAGCTGATAGCCACCGGCATTGCCGGAATAGATCTGAATAATACCCTGGTAACAGGGCAGAAGATTCCTTTCTTTGCCGATTCTGATCAGCCGTACAACGAAGTAATGGCCAATGTGGCCCTGAAGGCTGAAGCTGATAAGATTATTCTCGGAGGAATGGGTTTATCCAATGACGACTACCTTTACTTCAAGGCTCTGTTTGAAAATGCCGGGGCCCTTGATAAAATAATCAGCTTTATCAATACCACAGAAAATCCTCCTGTTGAAAGGCTTCTGGTTCCCGATATGGCTCTGACTGCAGCCGAGTATTTTGCCGTTGATAAGAACGAGAAAGTTCTGGTGCTGCTTACCGATATGACTCTCTATGCGGATGCATTGGCCATTGTTTCCAACAAAATGGACCAGATTCCATCCAAAGATTCCATGCCCGGTTCTCTCTACTCCGATCTGGCCAAGCTGTACGAGAAAGCGGTTCAGTTTCCCGCCGGCGGTTCTATCACCATCATTGCCGTTACCACACTTTCCGGCGGTGATATCACCCATGCTATTCCGGATAACACCGGTTACATTACTGAAGGTCAGCTCTTTTTAAGAACTGATACCGATATCGGTAAGGTAATTGTCGATCCCTTCCGCTCTTTATCCCGGCTGAAACAGCAGGTAATCGGAAAGAAAACAAGGGACGACCATGGTCAGGTAATGAATGCAGCTGTCAGGCTTTACGCCGATGCGGCAGAGGCAAAAACAAAAAGAGACAACGGGTTTGATCTGAGTGAATACGACGAGCGAACTTTGAAATTTGCCCGGGAGTATTCCAATTCTCTTCTGGCCATTGATGTTGATCTGAATACCGATGACATGCTGGATGTAACCTGGCGCCTATTGGAAAATCATTTTTCCAAGGATGAAGTGGGTATCAAAAAAACCGTTACCGACAAGTACTGGAAGGGCGCTGAATAATGAGTTGCCTATGGCTGTAAAGTTTCAGTACAATAAGGTATCCATGCAGGCTTTGCAGAAGGAACTGAAAATCCGTGAAGCCGCATTGCCGACTCTTAAGAGTAAAGAAGCCTACCTGCGTGTTACCATTAAAAGAGAAAAATACAGGCTGGGAGATCTTAAAAAAAGTCTCGATTCACTGAGGGCCGGAATCGGGGAATCTGAATGCCTGTTTGCCGAGTTTCCCCTGAACTCAATTTCTGTTACTTCGGTTGAATATGGGGCGGATAATATAGCAGGCATTTCCATACCGGTACTTGGCGAAATCGGCTTTGAAGGGAATATTCCTTCAGCAATACTGGCTCCCTCATGGCAGCTCTGGGGAGCCGGCACGGCAAAAGGCCTTATCCGGGCACTCTCTGAAATTGATGTTGCCGAGAAAAGAGTCAACCTGCTTGAGTATGCCAGAAAAAAAACCACTCAGAAGGTAAATCTGTACGAGAAAGTTCAAATCCCGGAGTTTTCCGAAGCTGTACTGAAGATTAAAAGATATCTGGAAGATGTTGAGAACCTGGAGAAAGCCTCTCAAAAAATCACAAAGGCTAAACAGATTGCATCTGTGGAGGCAGCCTGATGGTTGAAAAGATGAATAAAATACATCTTCTGATGGCTGCAGCCGATGGAAGTGAAGTACTTGCCGATCTTCAGGACATCGGTGTTGTTCATATTGAAACATCAGCAGTGAGTGATAATTCCGGTGTAATGGAGCTTGGAAGCCGTATAACCTCATTAAAGAGAACCAGTGACGAACTGAAGAAGTTTGCCCCGGAAGAAGAATCTGATGTCCAAAAGGCTGAAGTTCTGGATATTGAGTCCATTCAGAGAATAACAGGGGAAACCTTATCTGAAATTGCATCACTCTCTGCAGACACAGATAGATTTCGGAAGGATTTAGCTATACTGAAGCCCTGGGGGCGATTGAAACGTTCTGAATTATCCCTTCTGGAAAAAGAGGGAGTTTATATTACCTTTCACGTTCTGAATCCCAAGGCATTTATTGCTGCTGATTTCGGTGAACGGCATATCGAGGTGATTAAAGAGGATAAAACCGGTATCTACTTTGTTGAAATCCGCAGAAATGGAGTTGAGAGTGCCGCCGAATCTCCCTTGTACCCCGAAGAGCGCCTGCCCGTGGCCGGTCCAGAAGAAATTCAGCGTCAGATTCAGGAAGCGAAAGTTTTGTTGGATGAACTGACGGTTCGAATGCGGAATCTTTACTTCTCTCGTTTTATTCTTGAAGAGGAAATCCTCAGGCTTGAGTCAGAACGAGAGAGACTGATAGCCGGATTATCTTTAAATGAAGAGGCGGATGGTGAAGTTGTCTGTCTTACCGGTTATCTGCCGGTCTCCCTGGTGCCTGAACTTGATGAGTTTGTCGAAAAAAGAAGTGTAGTGCCCATGATGAGTCTTTCCCGGGAGCCTGGTGAAACACCGATCAGACTGAAAAACGGCCCTGTGGCCAGGCTTTTTGAACCGATTACAAAAATATTCGGTCTTCCCCAATATATGGAAATCGATACAACACCGTTCTTCGCACCGTTTTTCGCATTCTTTTTCGGTTTCTGCCTTGCAGATGTAGGCTACGGTATACTTGTTACCCTGTCTGCTCTGGCCGGTTTCTTTCTTTTAAAGAAGAAGGCTCTTAAATCCCTGGCTGCATTAGGTTTCATCCTGGGTTTAACAACGGTAATCGGCGGGTTGTTTCTGAATACGCTGTTTGGAATGAAAATTGACGGTTTGCCGAATTTGCCTGATGGTGTTGCATCGTTCCTTCTGTTCCGTGATATGAATGATGCGATGACATTCTCCATATTGCTGGGAGTTGTTCAGATACTCCTGGGCTTTGTTATGCAGATTGTTAACAAGTGGCGCCAGAATGGATTTACCTCATCCATTCAACCGGCGGGAACCTTCCTGCTGATTATCGGAGTGGCAATCTGGGCTGTAGGCAATATGGGTGCTTCCTTTGCAATCGGCCCCATCCCGGTAGGTGCCCTGATAGTTTCCCTTGGAAATACAAAAGTTATCGGTCTGGGACTCGCAGGGCTGGGTGTACTGTTGATACTGTTCTTCAACAACCCTGATAAAAAAATCTGGGTTCGTCCTCTTCTGGGTCTCTGGGAGATGTATGGCATTGCATCGGGTGTACCAGGGGATATCCTCTCCTATATCAGACTTTTTGCATTATCCCTGGCCGGGGGATTACTAGGCGGAGCAATTAATTTAATTGCTGTGATGATTCGAGGTGATAATCCAAACATCTTTTCATGGATTTTTATGCTGCTTGTTCTGATCGGCGGGCATCTTATCAATTTTGCACTGGCGGCCCTCGGGGCCTTTGTCCATCCTCTCCGTCTTACCTTTGTAGAGTTTTACAAATCGGTAGGGTTCATCGGAGGGGGAAAACCATATAAACCTTACGGAGGAAATATATCGTGAATATTGCAGTTATTTTAGCAGGAATCGGCCTTGGTCTCATGGTGGGACTTTCCGGGACTGGATCGGCTATCGGTTTGGTAATAGGCGGTACAAGTGTTATCGGTGCCGTTAAGAAAAAACCTGAGGCTTTCGGTTCATCTCTGGTTCTTTCTGCATTACCCGCCACCCAGGGTCTCTACGGATTTGTCGCTTTCATACTGTTCTCCGGGTATGTTACCCCGGAAATGACAGTTTTTCAGGGAGCTCTTACCCTTGGAGCCGGTATTGCCATGGGGCTTGCCACTCTGTTTTCGGCGATTCAGCAGGGTAAAGTTTGTGCGGCAGGTATCTCTGCCATGGGAAGCGGGCATGATGTTTTCGGAAATACCTTCATTCTGGCTGTTTTTCCGGAGTTCTACGCTATTCTGGCTCTGGTTGTTTCCATCCTTATTACCGGATTGATGTAGTTCCTTTAAGTTTTTATCAGTAACCAACCGCCGGCTTATCCTCGGCGGTTTTATCTTGACTTTGATGTTGCATTATTTCAGAATAAAGAAACTATATGTATCTGTATTTTGAAGGTAGTGAATTGTGGTAACCATTCTTTCAATTGACGGCGGCGGTATCAGAGGTTTGCTGCCGGCAAGAGTTCTTCAGGAAATCCGATTCCGCCTGGAAAAACGTGGAGAACGTAGAGCTTACAGTGAACTATTCAATCTTGTTGCCGGAACATCAACCGGCGCACTGATTGCCCTGGCTGTATCACTGAGGAACAAAGACGGGAGTGAATGCTTTCCCTCGGAAATGATCGTCGATCTTTACAAATCAAGAAGCGCAGAAATCTTTCCACTGTCCTATCAGAGTGCGCTGCATACGGCCGTTCAGGCCTTCAGAAATAAGTACTCAGCAGAACCGTTTGAAAAGCTTTTACTGGATTTTTTCGGAGATAAAAAACTCAGTGATGCGGGCACAAATCTGTTGATAACCAGCTTTGATACAAATTCGATGCAGCCACACTGTATGAAAAACAGGATTCCGAAAGAGAAATGGAATGACGATCCTGACTTTCTGATGCGGGATGCGGCCAGGGCATCTGCCGCTGCACCGACATACTTCTCCCCTGCATTCATAAGCTCAATTGAATCCCCGCAGCTGAAGTATTCACTGATTGACGGGGGTGTCTTTGCCAGTAACCCTGCGGGTCTTGCATACGTTGAGGCAACAAAAATATTTCCGGATGAGAAAGAGTTCCTGATATTATCTCTTGGAACCGGTAAATCCCGTCATGGCTACTCTTTTGAAGAGATACACGGCTGGGGATACGTAGAGTGGGTGAACCCTAAAAAAGGGTTTCCAATCGGAGCCATTATGTCCGCCGGGCAGAGTGAAGCTGTTAATCATCAGCTGAGCCGATTGGATAATGTTCGATTTATACGCATCAATACAATTCTTCATGAAAATTCGATATCAATTGACGATGCCGGAAGGGATCATATATCAACTTTACTTAAAACTGCTGATTTAATGATTAACAGTAACGATGAATTACTTGAGGAGACCTGTGAGATTCTTTCTCAATTTCATTGAGGTCGTCACCTTCCGGAGTTACCCCCGGGGGAAGAGACTCTTCATGTTTCTTTAAATGTTGAATTCTAACGCATGATTCAGGGAAATCATCGGAGTGGCAGTAGCGGTCTATCAATTTTCGATCAATAGACTCAGGATGGTTTTTGTAATTCCAGTAAAAGCTGCAGGTTTCCATCAGTTCACATTTCACAATCACTTGCTCCCGAAAATAATGGAGCAACTATTGAGCCAAGTTTCGATTTGATTGCTAAAGTCTTGTAAAGAAGAGAAATAATGCTGAAAAATACAACATTGGGTTTACAACGGCCATATGCACTTTGCATGGTGATTCCCAAGCGAATGCCGGGATCGTTCCTCGGCTCTGCCGCGGAACAGGGAAACAGCGGGTTCGCAAAGCGAACTTGTCCAGGGCTCTGCCCTGGTTTCTACTGATATCATTCATTGTGTGAAATCCGGTAATTACTTTCCGGGTGTGAATTAAAAAAAATTTAAAAAATAAAAGGTATGAAAAGAGCATACCACAAAGAATCTCCCCTCAGTGGTATGCCTGTTTTTTAGTAATCCCGACGTGGGCGGTCATTATCCTTTCGGGGACGGGCTTCACTGATATTCAGCGGGCGTCCTGATAAATCCTGGTTATTCAAAGCTTCAATTGCTTCTAAAGCCTTCGCATCATCAGCCATTTCCACAAATGCAAAACCACGGGATCTTCCTGTTTCCCTGTCTGTAATGATACTGGTAGAGGTTACTTCTCCGTACTGAGCAAAAAGTTCACTCAACTCAGATTCATCTGTTCTGAAACTCAGGTTTCCCACATAGATTTTCTTTGCCATTTTTAGTCCTTGTAGCCATCGGCTAATTTAATATGAAATCGGATTGAAAACGGGGACTGATTTTCAGACTGACCGAGATACTGATCCGTTCGCTTATTCCATAATACATAAAGAATACATAGGGAAAACCCCTGAATTGGCAAAAATGCTGATTATTTTAAATTATTCTGTATATTTTCCCAATCCTTCGCGGATAATCTCAATTTTTTCACCAGTGAGGCTGAGCACTGTAGTCAATATTTTGGATAGAGCCTCTCCTCCATCCAGTATCATATCAATGCCCTTTATTCCTTCAAGTTCCCAGCCCATTTCAAATAGATTCTCATCGGCGAATCCTGTGTCCCACCATCCGGGATCGTCCATTGAATGTGCCGCTGTTGTTGAAAACATCGGCTCTCCAAGGATTTCAAGAATGGCACGGGAGACGGGATCCCCGGGGATACGGATTCCTACTTCTTTACGCTTCATCCCCATTATTTTTTCAAGAGTTCTCCGGGATCCAAGAACGAACACATAAGGACCTGGAGTGAGACGATGCATCAGTTTGTACTGAGGTGTTGAAATCTCGGCAATATGAGATATTTGGGAAATTTCAGACGCCATCAGGGTAAATAAATAACCTTTAGCGCCTCCTTTCAGTACTTTGAGTTTTGCAAGTCCCAGGCTGGATGTTGATGCACAGCTGATGTGCCAGCTGGTATCAGTGGGATGAGCTATCAAACCGCCATTCTTAAGGGCCGCAGCTGCCCGGTTCAGGATTCTGTCATCAATATTTGTTGGAACGATGTATTCAATC
>QNBK01000037.1 GCA_003644105.1 Spirochaetota bacterium
ACAACACTGGTAATATGCCACTGATCCCCTTTTGTATGTTGATATTCAAAGATTACCTGAGCCCCGATATGCCGGGGGAAAATAAAAGCTGCAGCAACAGCCAGGAAGATTGCAGAATATACAGGCACAACTGATCTACTCATCATTCTACAGTATAGTTCCGCCGGAAGAGGAAGTCAGGTAACCTGATACAGAATATAGAGGGTTAAAGCGGAGTTCAGAATAAATCCGAGAACAAAAGCCAGAGCTGCAACCAATTCGGAAATCAGCGCCCGCCGGCGGCAGGACTTAATCAGAGGTATTGTATTTCGGGGTAAATCATCTCCCCATCCGGCCATTTCCTCAGTTGCATCACCGGCTCGAAGAAAAGCTGTCAGTCCCAATATGTCCCTCTCAGCCCTGAGAAAACGGGCACGCCGCCAATTGGCCAGGTAAACAAAAAAGAAAGCCACCCCCGGGGGTAGAAAGGGAATTACCGGAAACAAAGCCAGCAGCAGGAGAAGCCTTGCCGATAAGGACGCCTGATATGTTCTGAATACAGCTGAAGCCATAATAAAAAGGGCCAGAGATCCGGCAAGAAGCGCCCATGGGGTAAGGCTGTTCCAGTATTCATTCTTCTGCCGTCCGGACCACACTGCCCTGGGGATAACATCTTCACTGTCATGAAGGATGGATAAAAGGGGGACATCCCGGCTTCCGAACATCCGAAGCACACCGTCCCGTTGCTCCAGGAAACCAATCAGATAAACTCGATACCCTTCCTGCAATGTTGTCATCTGTTTCCAGGATAGAGTTCCGGGAGTTTCCTCGGGAAGACGCTCCTCTTCCAGGGCCTGAGCATCCGGAGGGCTGGCTGATTCCGGGGGCAGAATATATATATCAGAATCCGACATCAGGGCCTGTATCGAAACGCCATCCCCCTTTATCCAGAGAGAGTCACTTCCCTGTAGAGCCTCAATTCTACCTTTAAAACGATGAGGCCCCAGGGGAGCATCAAATCCACCACTGTCAAAACCGACTTCAGGAAACAATGCCGAATCACGCACCCTTTTTCGGAACCGGCGCCAACGCGATCTGGCCTGAAGTCCTCCGAGCCCCGGAATAATCAAATAGGAAAATAGTGCGATGAAAATTGCCGAAGCAACAATAATCATAGTCAGGCGCTGAGACTGAAAACCATTCCAGAACCTGAAGACCCTACAGAAGTTCCGAATGCTGCCGGTGTGGATGTCATCGCCTGATGCAGTTCCGATGCGTACTGTTTAATAAGCGCATCAGCTCTTTCCGGTGAAGTATTGGCACTTTCCGTTTTGTAATCCGGATTGTGTTTTATTTTCTGAAGATTATTAATAAGGCTGTTCAGCAGTTGAACCCGCGTGAGAGAAACCGTACTCTGCCCTGAGGATGCAGGAACACCGGAAATATTGCGGTACTGAGCAAAAACCGTCTGGGAAGGCTTAACAGGGACGAACATGCGGTGTCCGGTATGGGAGTAGCGTGTAACTTGTAAAGAAGAGATATTTCCTGCAATACTGCCGAAACTCATTCCCTTATATCCTCCGGTACAATTATCGGAAGAAAATACGGTCTGGTTTAATTAATCGGTACTCAGTAGGCCCTATGGCGTTCGGAAGTGGATTGACAACTGACGCACAGCACCGAATAGGGAATGGCATTCAGGCGCTCTTTCTGTATTCTGGATCCGCAGCTTGCGCAGATACCGAATTTTCCATTTTCAATACGGGCAAGTGCGGATTCAATCCGCTGCAGCCGAAGCTTGTCTTTAGCTCCCAAAGCTTCGAGAGTCATGGCATCAATGTCGTTTGAAGCCATATCGGCAAGGTCATTTACACCGCTGTCTTCTACTGCAGCCCGGAAATCGTTATTTTCTGCAATCAGTGAGGTTAGAACTTCTGCCTTGAGGTCGAATAATCTCTGCTTCATCTTGGCTTTGAACTCATCGTTCATAAAAACTCCGTGTGAAAACGGGGCTAATCTGACCGATCGTGAATGATTTGTCAAGAACAGGCAACGGTCTTGACGGGCACCTATGCCCTAAAATAATATACGCACGGTATTAAGAGGAAAAAAGGAGGGCTCTTTTTGAAGGAAGAGGCCATTGAGGTAGAAGGAATCGTTAAAGAATCCCTGCCTAACACTATGTTTCGTGTTGAATTAAAAGCGGGGCATCTCATACTCGCTCATCTTTCGGGGAAAATGCGCAAGCACTACATCCGTATCGTCCCCGGCGACAGAGTCCGTGTCGCATTATCCCCTTACGACCTCACCCGAGGCCGCATTATCTATCGGGAACGCTGACGTAGAATAAACCAGGAGGCTCCCGAGCCTCCGTCCTTTCGGGCGGCCCGCCCGAACTCCCCTACTTCCCTCGACATCTCAAGGTACTCACGCACCAGAGGTGCGAGCACCGAACCTTCGGCCGAATGTAAACCCTTTCCGTGAATAACCAGTCCTTTCCGTAATCCCCGATGATGCATTGAGCGGATGAACCCTGTCATTGCTTCCCGAGCTTCCCGTCCTGTCAGACCGTGTAAATCCAGAACATCCTGTGGAGCCCTTTTCAGCCAGATGGATGTTCCGCCGCTTACCGGGGACTTCTCATCCTTATCTTTAGCAGCCAGAACATCCGCATCCGGAAGGTAGGCATCAAGCCAATCAGCCGATTTTTCAGCCGCTTCTCCAGCCGGCGGTTCAGCCCCGTCTTTCCTGTTTTCCCACTGTTCCAGGATAGAATCAAAACCCATGATTACCCTCTGAGATAAAGAGAAGGGAGGAACGGGGCAGCCATCCTTCCAAACCGTACCCTGTCCGCACCAGATAATCACTGCCTTCAACTGTGGTAACACTGACAGCAGAACCGGCGGGCAGCTGTATCCAGTCTGTTGCCAGAGGGCCGGGAATCTTTCGGAGAGGTTCTGAAACCACTTTCACCACAGCCGTTGGATGTTTCCATAGTCTATCGGCATAGGTGATGAAAATTGTGGAAGTCGCAAACAGAAGCATCGCAGAGACAAATACAATGTAATCAACAGCATTCCGCCGGAACATCAGCCAGGTAAGAGAAAGAAAAAAGAGGTTGATGAACACGAGCCAGATGGCAAAAATCAATGCCGGGGGAACCATCAAAGGTACCGCAATCTGGTCTGTTAAACCGAATCGTTCTTCCAGAGCCCCAAGAGTTTCCGCCAGTCTGCCGGATCCCGGCCTTAAATGCAGAGCCCTCCGGATGTAGAACACCGCTTTGTCCGGATTCCCCGCCTCCATCTGGACAACAGCCATATCGTTCAGCAGGCCGGGGACTTCTCCCAGCTTATCATAGAGTAATTCATACTCAGACCCGGCGGTATCCCAATCTCCCTCAGTTGCAGTTTCAGCGGCAGAGGCCGCCCGTCGGGCATCCTGTACATCGAGGTTGGACGAAGAGAAAAAGAGGGGCAGCACCGCAAGAACGGCCATACTCCGTACACCGGGACGACGAATAATGAAGATGGTTAACAGTGCTATAAAGCCCGGAAGGGCCAGAAGAAACCAATACTGATTCCTCCAGTGAAAATCTGCCTGCCGATAGCGGAAAAGATCACCGCCCAGGAGCATTCCCGCATCACCCTTCCCATCATCACCAGGGGCCTCTCCTGACTGTATAAAGCCCACGTCAGTACTCTGTCTGCGAATTCTTCCGCCATTTTCAGGCTCCAGCCACGTCCAGTCGGGTACGTTGAGCTGTAGACTGCCGCTTCTCTCCAGCTGAAAATCATAGCGTTCAATACGCCAGCCCAGATAACCGTCAGCCCCGGGAACAAAAGAGGAAGAGGAACCCTGACTCACCAGGCTTGCCGTTGAAAGTTCCGGTACCGGCAGTTTGAGCACATTAAGATTTCCCGAGCCCTCTACTTTAATGCGTACCGACACAATATCTCCAACACGGTAATCAGTATCATCCCACTGTGTACTGAGACTGAAATGCCCAACAGCTCCCGAGGAGAGAACCTCTTCAGGAAGGGGCAGAGCTTCAACCTGGAAAGCCGGAATTTTTCTATTCAAACCCGCCACCGAGAGCCGGGCACCGGGAAATGTGAATGTTCCTGAGTCCCCCACTGTCCACATCCAGGATGCCATGGGTACATCGTAGAGAATATCATTTTTATGAGGGCGGGTAAGGATATCCCCGAAGCCATGGGTATCTTCCAGCAGCCCCTGGGGAGCAGAATTCAATACAACTGAATCGGCCAGGGTAAGGGATACAAAATTCCGGCCTTCCAGAACAATGGGAATGGCCTGTCCCTGCCAGAAGGTTTCGGGAACATCCCGCCAGTTTACTGTAACGGGATAGGGGAAATCCGCTTCATCCGGTTCCAGGCCAATTATCTCCTTCAGATCGGTAACCGCTTCCCTGCCGCCTGAACGGATACGGAAGGGTTCAATACTGAAAAATCCGGCTTTATCCACCCTGATTGCCGCCAGAACTTCAATCATTCTCACAGTACTTCCGTCTTCAGCCTGGACGGTCCAGGGCCTGGCATAGGGATAAGCCCACCAAACCATGGGACCGTTCAGTTCCGGGCGGATTATTTCCACCTCATCTCCCCAGGGGATGGAAGTTCGAATTTGAACCGTGAACCGTTCTCCCGTCACAACCCGGTCCGGGTCGAAATCCAGGGTGGCGCTTTCCGCTCCAAGGGCCGAAAAAGCTGAAAGGAGAAGGATTCCGGCTACCAGTCTTCGACTGATTCCCCGTCTACCGATGATTGTGTCACCCAAGTATCCGCCTCCTTTCGTTTAATGTAATCAAGAAGATGCCGGCTATCTTCGGCACCTTCATTTTCCTCAGTATCACCAGTAGTATTCTCCCGGGGAATCTCAGATCGAATCCGCGAGAGAGAGTCTTCAAGATTGATTTTTGAGTCAATATCCCGGGGATAGATTGTCAGAGCTCTTCTGAAGGCCCTGTAAGCTTCATCGTAACGGCCCCAGTGATAATAAAGCACACCCCGATTGAATGCGACACGAAAAAGAATGTCGGTATTATCCGTTGAATCTTCCACAATGGCCCAGAGTCTCAAAGCGGCTTCGCCCTCACCCAGTGCGTAATAGACATTGGCCAGATTGTAAGAAACAACATCCTTTCCGGTATTCCCGGTTCCATCGGCCTCCAGATATTTAAGAATTGATTTCTGGTATTGACCTCTGGCGAAGGACATGTTTCCTTCCAACACCTGTGCCGAAGAGGCTGAATCCCGGCAGGATCCAAGAAGAGACACTGAAATAATCACAAGAGTTAGTAAAAATAATCTCATCGCTGCCGCCATGGAATAATCCTTGCCAGAAGAAAGAACAGAAGGAATATCAAAGCTGGAAACAGAAAAAGCCGAAACCGGTTTACACCGATAAACCGTATTCCTCTGCTTTCCGAAAAAACACGGCTATCATCAATATTGGCAATCAAATCCGCCGCAGCTCCCGGACGGGAGAGGTCATGATACGATCCGCCGGTATTTTCAGAGAGACGTTTAAGAGATGTGGTGTTCATTCGGCTTACCACAGGGCGTCCGGCGGAATCTTTTACATAAGACCCATCCGAGAGAGGTATGGTGCTCCCCTCTTCGGTACCTGCAGCCAGAACATAAATCGGAATTCCTTTTTCGGCAAGCTCCCGGGAAACCCGCTCCACATGCCCTTTGAGAGCTTCCCCATCGGTGATAAGAACGATTACCTTGTTACGTCCGTCATCCCCGGGAAATGAGTCTTTCGCTCTGCCAAGAGCAGCCTCAACATCCGTCCCGGTAACGGTGGACAAACCGGGGCCTAATCTGTCTATCCACAAATCCAGAATCACCCGATCTTCGGTCATGGGAACCACCAGAACCGCATCTCCCTTGAAAGGAATTAACGAGAACCGGGCATCACCCAGGGTACGTGTCATCTGCCGAAGCGCCGTTACCGACCTATCCAGCCTGCTGGGAATCAGATCTTCCGCCAGCATACTACGGGACACATCAAAAGCAACGGCAACATCAAGACCGGAACGTTCTCCGGATACCGGTTCCCGCCCGCCTCTGGGCTCTGAAGCAGCCAGAACTGCCAGAATAAAAAAAACTATCAGGGATAAATCTCTCAGAAAAGTCCTCACCTGCCATTCAATACTGTTTTTCCCCATAACTTTCAGGAAGCGCCTGGACCGCCGGCCCGAGAGCATTCCGGCGGTAATCAGCAGGGGAACCAGAAGGAAACCCCAGAACGTAATGGGATAGGCCCAGTTCATGGTGACTCTCCCAGAAGCAGCTTACGAATCAGATACCCGGAAGCCACAAGGAGCGCCCCGAAAATAATCAGAGGACGATGAAGCGGACGGCTTGTTACCCTGACGGTAACCCTTCGCTCAACGGATTCCAGGGCATCAACCGCCTGAAAAACTGTCTCAAGAGCCCCGGGGCTGTTGGCCCGCCAATATCCTCCCCCGGTGGCAACGGATAGCAGTCTAAGCTGTGTCTCATCGAAATGGGTTACAATGGTTCCCCGGGTTATGGCTCCGGTATCCGGGTTTGTTAATTCGATGGGGACTTCCCCTTCACTGCCGATTCCGATGGAATAAATTTTAATTCCCTGGTCTTTTGCCAATTTTGCCGCCATCTCCGGGCGTATCTCCCCGGCATTATCATCCCCGTCTGTCAGAAGAAGAATAATTTTATCCTGAGCATTGGAATCGGCCAGATGCAGAACAGCCACAGCCAGGCCCATCCCGATAGCCGTATCATCCCCCAATTCCCTCAGCACCAGTTCATCCAGCCTTTGGGAAAGCCAGGAATAGTCGGCTGTAGGAGGGCTGCGGAGCACCGCATCACTGCCGAAGGTAACAAGCCCGATGGAATCTCCGGTTCGTCCGGCAATAAAACGGCGAATCATATCCCTGGCTGTATCAAATCTGTTTACCGGAGGAAAATCCCTGGCACCCATACTGGGAGATTGATCCAGAACAATCATGATATCGATACCCCGGGAGAGAAAAACCTCATCCCGTTCAGTTATTTCCGGACCAGCCAAAGCAACAATAAGAACGGCTGAGCCGAACCAGAACAGCACATGAGTGAAAACAACGACAAACCGCACCCAGGTTCCCGGTGGACGAAACCCGTCCCCACCCCAGATTCTATAGGGAAAAACAATACGTCCCCCTCGTTTCCTCCACAGGAAACGAAACCACAGGAACAGAGGAAATAAGAGAAAAAAAGTAAACCAGCCGGGTTCATTGAAGCTGAGCATCTGCCTTCTCCCATTTCCCCACAGCGGAAGTTACCATTTCCAGGGTTTTGTTCAGACTTCGATCGTCAGCGAAACGACCGGCAAATTTCACCATATCACCCTCTTTAAGTATCTCCAGTAAATCTTTTTGCGGGGTATCATCTACGAGAAACTCAGACATCAGGGCAATTTCCGCAGTTGTAGCACTGCGGCAGTCATGATGCGACCTGTCACTCAGATAAGCCCTGAGTGCTTCTGTGAGCTCATAGTACCAGAGGGGAGCCTGCATCGAACCTATCCCTGCTTTCAACTTCTTTATCACCCTGCGCAGACGCCGCACCGGGCGGCCCACCCGGTAAAGCTGCCGTGATTTTTTCACCCATTTCCAGGAAAAGCGGAACAGTCCGTAACCGAGAAACGGTGCCATAGCTGCCAGTGAGAGTATCAGGGCAACCGCCAATCTTGTACCCGGCATCAGAAGCTGTCCCCGGAGAGAACGCACACCTTCGTGACTGTTCTCAATAATGGAATGAGTAGGCACCTTGATGTCCTTCAACTGTAACGCCCCCAGCTTCATCGGAGGCAGAGTTCGGGTTCCCGGAGCAAACGGTGTAAAGGCGATAACCACTGTAACGGTATTATCATCCTGAATCAGAAAAACATCTTTTATATCAACCCAATCTGATTCGGGGATGGAGTCCGGGGGTGCAACAGCCAGCGGTCCATCATGACTGAAAGTAATACGCAGCTCCACAGCATCTCCGACAAAAAAAGTCGGAGGGATAAAGCGGATATCGTTGAGTACCGCCTGAGCGCTCAGAGCTCCACTAACCAACAGTATAAGGACAAGAGAAACAAAGGATTTCACGCCCCACGCCTCCGGCGAAAAAAAGCCAGAAGGCTGTCTGCAGGTTCCTCGTCGGTTCCCACTTCCAAGATATCAACACCCGCCGAACGACAGATATCAAGCCAGCTGCGCCTTTGATCGTCCCAGAACTCTGCATACTCCTTTTTCAATGCCTTCGATTTACCCCAGGCGGTAAAGCCCTCCCCGGTTTCAGGGTCTTCCAGTTCCACAAGACCGGTATCCGGGAACTTCTTATCCATGGGATCGGTTAACCGAATGGCAATAACATCATGCTTCCGGGCCAGCAGATTCAACTCGGACTGATAACCATCACAGCGGAAGTCCGATAAAAGAACAACGATACTTTTACGTTTCAGATTCTGGGATGCGGATTTCAAAGCCGTCGAAAGATCCGAGCCGCTGCCGGAAGCGTTATGTCCCAGCACCTCGCTTATCTGCCGCAGAACATGCCGCCTTCCTGTCATCGGAACGATAAGACGCTCTACCCTGTCAGAAAAAAGCAGACAGCCCACCTTGTCGTTATTGGCAACTGCCGCCAGGGCAAGAAGGGCAAAGAGATTCCCCGCCACTTCCCGTTTATTAACACCGCTGCTGCCCATAAAGAGAGATTCGGAAACGTCTACAAGGACAAAGAGAACAAGCTCCCGCTCTTCTTTGAAGGTTTTCGAATAGGGGGCCGCCATACGAGAGGAAACATTCCAGTCGATAAACCGGACATCATCCCCGTATTCATAGTCCCGAACCTCATCAAACTCCAGTCCGGGTCCTTTGAATACAGAATGATAATTTCCTGCAAACAGGCTTTCCACCAGCTTCCGGGAACGGACATGAAGCCGCCGAACCCTGGAAGGTAAATCATCCTTGGTCTGCATGTTTTTTACGGTACCGAAACCGCTGCCAGCAGACTTGAAATTACAGCGTCAGCGTCCATCTGTTCGGCCTCTGCCTCGTAGGAAAGCACCAGTCTGTGACGCAGTGCCATGGGAACAACCGCTTTTACATCCTCGGGAAGAACAAAGCTTCTACCATCAAAAAGAGCCTGAACCCTGGCACAGCGGTAAATAGCCAAAGTGGCCCTGGGAGAGGCCCCGTACTCGATGTACCTTGTAAAGGGGAGTTTGCGCCGGTCTTTTACCCGGCTGGCAGCCACAAGGGATACGATGTAGCGCCGGATACCCTCTTCAGCTTTCACTGTTTCAGTGGCGTTTTTGAGCTGTCTTACCCGTTCACGGTCCAGAACCCGCATCAGAGGAATATCAGGATTGTCCGCCATACGTTCAAGAACCACCAGTTCTTCAGCCGGACTGGGATAGTCAACCTTTGCTTTTAGAAGAAAGCGGTCCAGCTGAGCTTCAGGCAGACGGTAAGTGCCTTCCTGCTCAATGGGATTCTGAGTTGCCATAACGAAAAAAGGGTCCGGCAGTGAGTAGGTTTGCTCACCAATGGTTACCTGCCCCTCAGCCATAGCTTCCAGCAGAGCCGACTGAACCTTGGCCGGAGCTCTGTTGATTTCATCAGCCAGGATAATGTTTGAAAAAACAGGCCCTTTACGGGGAACAAACTCCCCGGTCTGCTGACGGTAAATCATGGTTCCGGTAAGGTCTGCAGGCAAAAGATCCGGGGTAAACTGTATTCGTTTGAACATCGCCGAAGTTACATCCGCCAGAGCCTTTACAGCCAGAGTCTTCGCCAAACCCGGCACACCTTCAACAAGAACATGCCCCCCGGCAATGATGCCCATCAGCAGACCGTCAACCAGACTGGACTGACCGACAATGCGCTTACCCATTTCCTGCCGGGTTTTATTTATCAGTTCCCCGGCCTCTTTGATATTTTTCTCATTTCCAGATTCCACTTAACTATCCTTCAATTCCCGTAATCTATGTCCGGTAATCGGCGTTGATTTTCACATATTCTTCAGATAAATCGGATCCGGTAACAGATGCCGAAGCATTACCGGAACCAAGATGCAGTTCAATATCCACCCGCTCTTCATGCATAGGCCATTTTTTCGATGGGAGAGGAAGCTCCTTTTCCCTGAAATACGCACTGAGCGCTGCCTCTTCCTGACTGTTCAGATGAAACGTCCCTTTGGAATAAACCCGCCGACCACCGATATCCAGGGTAAGCCGGTCTCTGTGAATGGCCACTCCGGCTCTACCGCAGGCCGAGCCGAAAGCCTGAAGTATCCGGCCGACATTGGGATCGTTCCCTCTAACCGCTGTTTTGGTTAACGGGGCGTTAACAATGGAACGGGCCAGAGTTACCGCTGTTTGTTTGTCCTTCACCCCGGAAACTGTTACCCGGAACACATGGGCGGTTCCCTCACCGTTACGAACCACATCCTCCGAAAGAGCTGCAGATGTTTCCATCAGTGAAAGACGGAAAACCTCATCCCCGGGATAGGGTTTCCGTCCGGATGACAGTAACAGCACCGTATCACTGGTACTGGTTTCCCCGTCGATACTGATTCGGTTAAAACTCTCATCCACCACTCCCGGCAGTATGGCTCTGGCAGCACCACGGGGGACATCAACATCCGTCAGAAAAAAAGCCAGCATGGTGGCCATATCAGGTTCCACCATTCCCGCCCCTTTGGCCGTGGCGGTAATCCGGCCTTTACCGCATATCCCCGAACGTAGTTTAGGCCAGGCATCCGTCGTCATAATAGCCTCGGCAAAGGGAAGCAGAGAATCGGACTGCAGGCTCCCCTTCAAACCGGGTAAAGCCGACTCAATAGCCTCAAGGGGTAAAGACCAGCCGATTACACCGGTTGAAGAAGGAATATAAGGGGCTGAATCCCCTAAGAGCTCCGATGTCAGTTCAGAGAGAAGTTCTGAAGCTGCCAATCCGCCCTCCGCTCCCACATTGGCCACCTTGTTATTCACAAGAACACCCTGAATCCCGGGTGCCTCCAGCAGTTTTCTGCCCAGGATAACCGGCCAGCCGGGGAAAGCATTCCGGGTAAAAACACCGGCAAAGGAACTTGCAGGTTCACTGAGTCTGATCAGTGCGAGGTTCATGGACTGTTTTCCGGCTTCAGGTATTTCCCGGGGGATAAACTCCAGCGGTACAGTGGCCACCTGGAATCCATCCGGCAGGGTTGCATCATCGATAATCCTGCGCCGGTAAGCGTTGTAATCTGGATACTGCATTTAGAAATGCATGATAGCCATTTTTACGGTTGAGAGTCCATGTTAATATCAGATTCATGATTCTTATCGAAAACCCCTGGATTCCCGGAATAGCAGCCGGAATAATTGCAGTCATTCTTGGTATCGCTCTTATCAGATCCCGTTATGCTCTGAAGCATTTCGGTGGCGAAGCAGATATTCATTCAGAGCTTCTGCACAGAATATCCCGGCAACTGGATTCCCTGGACCGTATCGGTGAACGGGTTGAAGGTCTGGACAATGCCTTCCGCATACCCAGAGTTCGTGGAGGATTCGGAGAGTCTTTACTTGAGGAACTGCTCCGGGCATGGCTCCCCGAAGGTTCATGGACAGCCCAGTACCCGTTCCCCGATGGTACCAGGGTGGATGCGGTGATACGCATGGGTTCCCGGCTGGTTCCTGTTGACTCGAAGTTCCCCCTGGAACGTCTGGAAAACTGGCTGAAGGATGAGAAGCAGGGAATGAGCGGAGAGGTGAAACGTACCATTATCTCCCATGCCGAAGCGATTTCATCTAAGTACATCAGGCCCGATGACGGAACCCTGTCCTTCGCCCTGATGTACATACCGGCAGAGAACATGCATTACAGGCTGCTCAGGGATGATGATGGAACTGTGATGAAAGAATGCCTGAACCGTCATGTCCTACCCGTCGGGCCGATGAGCCTGTTCGCCTATCTGCAGACGGTATCCTACGGACTCAAAGGCCTTGCCCTTCCCGCTGAGGGACAGGAATTACGCCGCAGGGTGGGCCGGCTGAGAAGGGATTTCTCAGCCCTGGTTAAACCCCTGGCCACAGCTTCCACCCATCTGAAAAACCTGAATAAAAGCTGGGAAGAGCTTGAACGCAGGACTATCAGAATGGAAGACAGTGTAAATGGAATGGAGAGCAGACCCGAAGGGGATTAGCCCAGCTCACTCCGGTTGGTGATAATCCGGGAAATCAGCCCGTAGTCCAGGGCTTCTTCGGCATTCAGCCAGTAATCCCGATCGGTATCCTCGGATACCTTTTTAACATCCTGTCCGGTTTCATCGGCAATCAGTTTGTTGATTTTAGCCCGGAGTTTTTCCAGCTCTTTGGCGTGAATTTCAATTTCAGTGGCCACACCCCGGATACCCGAAAGGGGCTGATGAATAAGGAAATGGGCGTTGGGCAGGCTGAGCCGGTTTTCCTTCGTAGCTGCCAGGTGAACAAGAGCTCCGGCACTGGCTACAGTTCCCATTCCAACGGTGATAACTTCAGGTTTCACAAATCGGAGCATATCAAAAATAGCATATCCGGCATCGGCATCCCCGCCGGGGGAGTCAATGAAAACTTTAATGGGATCGTCCCCGTCAGCTTCCAGGAGAAGCATCTGCTTTATCAGCTTCTCAGCCATTTCCTTATCAATTCCGCCGGAAAGTAATATGGTCCGGGTTTTCAGAAGTTTGGCCTGAAGACCGTCTAATCCTTCCTTTTCCCCTTTACCCTCTTTTTCTTCGTCTTTCAGATAAATCACTCAAGTTCCTCTCGCGGTAAGTCCGCATTTAAAGAATATCGCAAAGCCGCTAAAATGATAAGCGAGACTGCACTAACCCCGGGTCAATTTAAGTAATATAGTAAGCCCGGATCAGCGAGACAAGCATATATTGGAGAGAGATTAATATGAAATGCGGATTTACGGCCATAATCGGCCGCCCATCAGCGGGAAAATCAACCCTGCTTAACGCCCTTTGCGGTGAAAAAGTAGCTATAACCTCAGCAGTCCCCCAAACAACCCGGAATGCCATCCGGGGTATCATCAACCGTGAGGCCGGTCAGATAATATTCCTCGATACCCCGGGATACCACGAATCCGATAAAAAGCTGAACCTCTATCTCAAAGATGTCGTTCACCGATCCCTTGAGGATGCGGATGTGGTTCTCTACGTTATCGACGCCTCACGGTCACCCGGCAGGGAAGAAAAAGCCGTAATGGATCTTCTCAAAAAATCTGGAAAATCTGTTATTGCCGTTGTTAATAAAACCGATCTGGAAACACCCCTGATTACAGAAATCAGAGGGTTGGTTCAGGTGAATCTTGCCCCGAAAGCCCTACTCAATATTTCCGCCGTTCAGGGAACCAATCTGGAAAAACTGATACTGGCAGTAATGGATGAGTGCCCTGAAGGAGAACTTCACTACCCCACTGATTTCTATACCGATCAGAATCCCGAGTTCCGCATCTCGGAAATCATCCGGGAGCAGGCTATCAGCAGAAGTGAACAGGAGGTGCCTCACGCCCTTTACGTTGAGATTGCCGATATGGAATTCGAGGATGAAGAGGAACAATCCACCGCTGATTCAGCCACTCTCCCCGCCGGCGCCCCCACCGGATTTTTAGAAAATACCGCCGCGGATGAACCGCCCCGGCAGAAACGCCGTAAGCTCTGGGTTAGGGCCTTCCTGGTGGTGGAGCGCAATTCTCAGGTGGGAATCCTGGTAGGGCATAAAGGTGCCAAGATTAAAGCCATCCGCATCGGTGCCCTCAGGGAAATGAAAAAAATCTTCAACTGGAAAATCCGCCTGGATCTCCGGGTGAAGGTGAATCCGAAATGGCGGAAGAAAGATCCCCTTCTTAAACGTATGCTGGGTCCCGGGGAGTAGAGGTGTTAAAGTAAACCTCATGGAAAAACGCGTCAGAGTTACCACTGTCGAAAAACATGAAGATTTCAGACGGGACGATATGAAACGAATGACACCGCAAGACAGAATTGATGCACTGATAGAAATACGGGATAAACTCTATCAATATGCCCCTCTGGAACGGACAGTTTCCTACCGGGATCTGAACTGATGCTCTTCTCCGATGATATGAAGGAGCTCCTGTCTCTTTTTGAAAAATATCAAGTTGAATATGCCGTCTGCGGAGGATTTGCCGTTGCCCATTATGGATTCATCAGGGCCACAATGGATTTTGATTTGCTGGTTTCACCAGGCAGTGAGAATGCCGGAAAAATCATGCAGGCCCTGAGAGATTTTGGTTTTGGAGATTCGGGTATATCAGATGAAGCTTTTCTGAATGCCGGTGCGGCTGTCACCCTGGGAGCCCAGCCAAACCAGATCGATCTGCTGACATCAATGAGTTCACACTCAACAGACCAAATCATTTCCAGAGCGAAAATTGTGAAGATAAAAGAAGTAAGTGTAAAAATGGTTTCTTATGAAGACCTTTTATCAGCCAAGCTGGAAGCCGGCAGGCCCAAAGATCTCATTGACTATAATGAGTTAAAAAAAATACCCCCGGACGCCACATCGGAATGAAAGATCTGATACCCCCAGGGCAATTCCTGGACCCGGAGCCGCTCACGCGGCTCTGCTCGCAAGTTCACTCCGCGAACCAGCTATATCCGTTCCGCGGCAAGCCGCGGGGTATTCACCTTGCTTTCCCGGCGCTCATTCAGGCCAAGGGTCGTACTGGAGGCGAAAGCCGAGGAATGATCCCGACATTCGCTTGAGAATAAAAAGCTCACAAGTATTATATTTAACTGGCAGCCTTATTGCAGAACCAATCACATATTGACAAAAATATTCATAAAACAGTATTTTAATCAATCGTTTGTTTGACACCTGAGTAATAGTTTGCCATTCAGAACTATCAAATGATATTCACTGAATAAGTTGAATTTTTGTGAACAAGGGAGCATCTGTCGTGTTACGAATCATTATGTTCGTCGGTGTAACCCTTCTGTTAGCAAATACTCTTTTTGCTGGCAACTGGAACAAGGTTGCTGATAAAGATGGAATCATAGTTTATACACGTGATACGCATGACTCTGATATTAAGGAATTCAAGGTTCAGATGGTTGTTGAGTCAACATTATCAGGTATGGTAGCGGTAATTGATAAC
>QNBK01000038.1 GCA_003644105.1 Spirochaetota bacterium
AATAGTACAGTAATGAATACAATGCAGCAGCAGGTTTTCAACTGAAAAGTATCAGCGTCAACGGTATCGTCACCAGGGCCATAAGTGATGAAATGGCAATGGCTCCAGACAGGTATTCTTCATCCAGTTTCAGGGTATTTCCCATCATCAGAATATTTGCAGCCACCGGCATCAGGGCCACCATAAGAACTACCGACCGGCTGATATCATCCAGCTTTACGTTCATTCGGGTGGTAAGCCAGGCCGCTCCGAAGGTGAGAACCAGCCGCAGGGGAAGAAGCAGGGAAAGCTCGCCCCAATGCGCCTTGAAAGACAGTGATAATCCGACACCGAAGAGTATCAGGGGTACAGTCATATGGCCGAACTTGGCCAGGGGTTCCATGATATAGTCAGGAGCATGAATTCCAAATATTGCCAGGGCCAGGCCGGCCACAAAGGCCAGAAAAATGGGGATGGCGATTTTCAGCGTATAAAAAGCCGATTTTGCACCTTCATCCGAGCGGTCCAGAAGAATTTTGGTGAGAAATGAAAAAAGTATTGTCAGAGGCCAGAACAGAACGGCGTACATGATACTCCGGGAAAGACCCCCGCTTCCCAGTCCGATTTCGGTAACCGCCCAGCCGAAGTAGCCGATGTTCCCCAGAATGATTATCAGAACAGTTTCAACCCGCCGTTTCCGGAACAACGGGATTTTCGAAACAAGAAGGGCCGCCAGCCAGAGTATGGTCATGTATAGGGGAAGAGAGAGTACAACCGGGACAACCTGAGACAGGGCATCAGCATCCATCCCTGCCATATCGGTAAAGATAAGTAATGGTACGGTAATTTTCAGGGCGAACTGCAGCAGAGAATTCCCGTACTTCACCGGGAAATAACCTGTGGAGCGGACCAGATAGCCGAGGAGAATCGGCACATAGATAGGGAGTATAATCGGGATGTATTCAGACATATTGGGATTATAACGGAAGCTTCAGTAATGCGGAAGCCGGATTATCTTGCTGCTGCCCGCCGGGCCAGTTCCGCAGCCCCCACCAGGTTGGCATTACTTCCCCGCTCATCAATAACAGAGGGCCGCAGATAATTCATGAAACCTGACTTCCCCAATATCCTCTGGGTGGAAGGACCGAAATACGGCAGGGCGTAACTGGGCTTACCCCCGAGGCAGATCGGCGTCCCGGCAGGAAGCCCATCAGCCTCCGACCGTTTCAGCAGTATCCGGCTGGCTTCGGCCAGCACTTTACCGTAGAGCCTGTCGGTACTTACCGCCGATTCCACTCTCATCCGGGAGAGCTTACTGATATGCTCCCCGGCTATTGCCGGATCGGTGAGTTCTTTCTGTTCATGAATATCCAGAAAATTTTCGTAGAAATCGTCGTTCCCCACTACCGCACGGAACAATCTGCAGCGGCCGGGTCCCGAAAGTATCACCTCAGCTCTCATCGTCCGGGTATCATCACCAGGGCCTGCAAGGGAATCAGAAGGGAGGTCTGCATCCTCCTGAAGCTGCCGTTCAAACAGTTCAAACGAGGCTCCCACTTCGGAAAAGAGGCTGCGGAGTTTCCAGAGGTCAACACCAATAGCATATCCGGGCTCATTGCTGAAATGCAGACTCTCATCACGGCCGTCCCAATCGGTTGAGGGAAAGCGGATTTCTCCGGATTTATCAATCCAGACCCCGCCCCAGCCGCCGCCGAACACCCAGTAAAGCAGTTCCAGTCTTAAAACACTCCACTCAGCCAGTCCTCCGGCATCCGCATCGTTGGCAATGGCCGCAGGTACACCGAACTCTTCTTCCAGAGCCAGCCGAAGGTTATGCCCGTTGTACTGAGGACGATTGTGAAAAAGTTTAAATCCGCCGTCTGAATTCAGAATACCTGCAGAGGCAACACCGATACCCGCCAGATCCTTCCGGGATTTCCCCTGAGACTGGAGCAAGGAATCCGCTCCAACAGCTAGTGATCCGGAAAAAACACCAAAATCCTCGTTGTACTCCTCAGCACAAACCTCGGGAATTACAAGAGGCGAGGAAGAGGAATTAAAAAGAGCCAGTTTGGCACCGCTGGAGGCACCGATATCAAATGCCAGATAGAGGCCGGTATTACTCATAACCCCGATCCTACCAATTCATTACTGTTGCGTCGAGGTGGTATTCTCCGTAAGATTGCAGTATTCTATACATGTAGGAGAGATTACATAAAGGGGATCTGTAATGAGTGTAATGAGCATTAGAATCAATGATGATAAGAGAAAAACATTGAAAGTGATTGCTTCGATTGAGGGAAAAAGCATGGGAAGTATTGTCTCTGAACTGATAGAAGACTACATCTCAGAAAACAAGCAGAAAATACGGGAACTGTCGGAAAGAGAAAATCTGAATGATATTATGAAGATGTCGAAGGAAGCCTTTAGAGAATGGGATAATGACGAAGATGAAGTCTACAACAAACTTTAAAAAAGGGGATATTATACTGGTTCCATTCCCATTTACCGACTTATCAACGAACAAGAAAAGACCTGCCCTGATTGTTTCGCCAGATAATTATAACACCGGAGTGGATGTGGTAATCGCGTTTATTACAAGCAATATCAGCTCATCGTATAAACTTGGAGACTATAAGATCCAGGAATGGAAACGATCCAATTTCCCCAAGCCCTCAATGCTCCGTATGAAGTTTGCCACCATCGATGTGACAATTATTCACAGAAAACTCGGAGAACTGGGAATAAGGGACAGCAAAGAGTTCGGGAAATTACTGATTGAGTTTTTCTCATAAGCAGGCTTCGTACTGAACTGCATTTTTTAAAGCCCCAAATCCTCATTAACCAGCACTACCGCCGTCCTCCCGGGAGGAAAGGACTTCTCCGTTAATGTCCATGAATTACAAATCCGGTCTTCTGAAGAACAGTCCAGGCAGGAAGCACTTTTAATACAGGGTGTTCTCATCCCCAGGCGCATGCAGTTGGCTGGAGCGGTAAACTCCTTAACCCGTTCCATGGCACTGTACACATCGGCGCAGATTTTATTCCGGCCCACTATTACCACAACTTTCTTCGGTCCGAAGGTAAGAGCCGCCACCCGGTTTCCAATCATGTCCAGATTCACCAGGACGCCGTCTTCGGTAACAGCATTGGCACCCAGCATGTACAAATCAGAGAGAAGGGCCTGTCTGCGGTACTCAAGTTTTCCCGCTGCATCGAGCCCCTTTTCACTGGTATTGATAACCTCCCAGTCCGGGCTGTCAAAAAACCAGGACTTAACACCGCATTCCTTCAGGGTTACAGAGCCCCCCCAGGAGACAACCCCCTTACCCAGGGAGGGAACGATGGTACCAAGAACCAGCTTTCCCGCTTCTTCGGCAGTCTCTGCGGTATAAGCCTCGAAGCGGTTATCCTCCAGAGCCTTTCTCACTTTCTCAAGTTTAATACGTCCATATTCTGCTACTGACTGATCCATAACTTGAGTTTACGATACTTGCAGATTTTATCATAGATATGTTTAATTGACCTGTATTTTCCAGTTTGAATACTTTGGAAAATGCACCGGCATCAAATATCAGGGCGGCAGAGGTCAATTTTCAAAAATGTACTATACTTCAGTTATTATGAAAGCACGAAAAGAAAACTGGAAGTATTTCAGGCACAAGTACCCCGAAGCCCATGATGCGTACGAAACCTTCGGAAAAGCTCTCGGTCCCGATGGCGGACCTCTGGATGGTAAAACCTGTGCCCTGATAAAACTCGGCATCGCCGCGGCAAGTCAGTACGACATGGCCATGCGCAGTCACATCGAAAAAGCCCTGAATACCGGCTGCCGCCCCGAAGAAGTGGAGCATGCCATACTTCAGTCCGCAACCACAGCAGGATTCCCCAGGATGATGGCGGCGCTGATGATATGGCGGGAGGAAAAGGTTAAACACCAGATTACCTGAGAACAGCTTTTTTTTAATGACATTTATAGAAATCAGACCCCAATCGAAGTATAATTGGAATGTTGGAGGCTGATTATGAATAAATGTGGGAATCGGATTCGTTTTGCTGTTCTCTTAACACTATTACTGGTAGCTACTGCCGGGGTGAACGCTGAGAGTCAATGGGACATCACGCTGAACGTTCCCTATTATGCGGGGCTGAAGTCCAGCACCGGAGATATTGGAGACTTCAGCCAGTATATGTTTCTCATTCCCGATGTAAAATGGAACTACTACTTCGGTCCGGAATGGCTTCATTTTGGAGTGGGTTTGCGCCTCTGGTCCCTTGTTCTCGAAAGCAGTATTTACCCGATATTGTCTCTGGAATCCAATCTGGGGAATTTCGTTATCAACGCCAATATCGGCGGTGGTCTGATTCTGTTCTTCGGACTTGCAAACGACTTTCTGGCGGATGCGGTATTTATACCGGAGGTATCAGTGGCATACCGGCTGGGGAAAAAGAAACGATTCAGTATAGGTACCGGGGCGCTGTTCATTGTCGCTCCCAATGTTGTTGGACTGGAGAACTCCAGCGCCTTCGTAGGGACAGCCTTTGCACGCTGGACATTCTGATTGTCGGAATACTGCCTGAAAAAACCCGATGTACCTGTCGGGATACACCGGGTTGATTAAGACAAAACTTTTAAAAGACTCTAAACAAGACAGCCGTCATCGCCGTCGTGGACGTAGGGCTCATACTTAAGCTCCTTCTCCAGACTCGGATCCCTGATGGCGGTTTCATTACGTTTCCATCCTTCAGGCATGGCCTTGTACTTGATAAGACCGCTGACAGGACAGACAAAGCTGCAGAGCATACAGCTCAGACACTTGTCCTCGTTAAGCTCGGGGCGGCGGGTTACATCATCCCACTTAAGGGCCTGGCCGCCGGCATCGGTACAGACGTTCAGGCACTGACCGCATCCGACACATTTATCCAGATCGTATTCAACAACACCCTGCCGATCCAGATCGAAGAGGTCTGTCTTGCCAAGCTTAGGCAATGTGGAACCAATCAGATTATCAAGTTTCATAATACCCTTGGAGGCCATGTAATCTGTCAGGCCTTCAATCATATCCTGAACAATGATGTAACCGTAGTGCATGATTCCCGTGGTTACCTGCAGGGTAGAAGCACCTACAAGGAGATACTCGAGGGCATCAATCCAGGTTTCGATTCCACCCATTCCCGAGAGGGGAAGGTTCAGATTCGCATCCTTGGCCATGTCGGATATGAACCTGAGACCGATAGGTTTCACACCGGGGCCGGAGGTTCCGCTGGAAGCACCACGGCCGAACACTTCGGGCTGGGGAACCAGGGTATCAAGATTGATTCCGGTAATTCCGCTTACCGTGTTGATGGCGGAAATCGCATCCGCACCACCGTTCTTGGCGGCCATGGCAGTTTCGGTCATATCGGTGATATTCGGGGTCATTTTCGCCATAACAGGAATGCTGACCGCTCTTTTTACAATCGAGGTGTAGTGCTCAATATCGTAAAAGGATTTTCCTGCCTGATCCCCCGAACCTTCAATGGTCATGTTGGGACAGGAGAAATTAAGTTCCAACGTGTCCGCACCATGATCCTCGGACATTTTGGCCAGATACTCCCACTCCTTATCTGCAAATCCCATGATACTGTGAATTATCCGCCGGTCGGGATAGTGCTTTTTCAGATAGAGAAGCTCCATCAGATTGTCTTTCAGAGGACGATCGGTAATCTGTTCAACATTCTGTACGGTAGACATTTTCCGGGTACCGACTGTCATGCTGTTCATCCTCGGTGATGGATGATCTATCCGGAGTCGGTCTGAACCCAGTGTTTTAAAAACAACACCGCCCCACCCGGCATCAAAGGCCCTCTCTACCATCTCTGCACTGTTTGACACAGGAGAAGAGGAGAGCAAAAAGGGATTGATGTATTTCTTACCGCAGAATTCTATGGAAAGGTCCGGTTTTTTTTGTGCCATTTCAACTACTCCTTATCACTCAGGTATTCGTGGATTGCCTTGGCAGCCACCTTACCGTCCTGAACCGCTTCCACCACCAGAGCGGGACCGCGTACGATATCACCACCGGCAAAGATTCCGGGAACAGAAGTTGCTCCGGTTTCCGATTCGGCAACGATGAGCTTCTTACCATCCACTTTAACATTGGGATACCAGTCGGAGGAGTCATCAACAGCTTTATTTCCAATGGCTTCAATTACGATATCCGCAGGCATATCCCATTCGGTTCCTTCAATCAGCAAAGGACGCCTTCGCCCTGACTCATCAGGTTCACCCAATTTTGTTCTCACCAGCTTCAGGCCGGTGAGCTTATTACCATCTTTCAGGAATTCTGTCGGCTGATGCAGGATGTAGAAATTGATCCCATGCTGAAGGGCTTCAATCCGTTCGATCTCTTCGGCAGGCATCTGAGTGTAGGAGCGGCGGTAAATGAGGTTCACATCTGTCGTATCCAGCCGGGCGGCAGCTTCCACACAGTCCATGGCTACCGATCCGCCGCCGATAACAGCAACGGTTTTGCCCTTGAAATCTGAGATGATATTGTCAAAATTCTCATTCCGAATGGAAGCAAGGAAATCAACCGATGAATAGCAACCGTCTATATTTGCAGAATCATCCTGCAGGGCATAAGCACCCCAGAGTCCCGGGGCCATGAATACAGCATCGTAACCCTGTTTCAGCAGATCTTCTGCAGCGGCTTTTCCTTCGATGGGAGAATTGCACTTAATCTCAACACCCAGGGCAGTAACATCTGCAATTTCTTTCTCAACAAAGTCCGTATCACAGCGGAAAGGTACAACACCGTAGCGCAGCACACCGCCCGGCTCTGCAAGAGCTTCGAAAATTGTAGCTTTGTAACCTAGTTTTGATACTTCAGCGGCGCAGCTTAAACCGGCAGGACCGGAACCGACAACGGCGATTTTACCGGAGACACCGGACTCTTCAACTTCAACGGGTTGAAAATCAATTTCCCGGCTGTGTTCAACGAGAAAACGCTGAATATCACCGATGCGGATAGCTTTATCGCTGCCCCCGGGATTCTCATCCGATGCCATCATGGCACTGCATTCTCTTTCACAGAGTTCAGCTGTGGGACAAAGCACCCCGCAGGCTCCGCCAAGAATATTGTTCGACTTGATGGTGCGGATTGCACCTGTAATATTCCTTAATCGTAATTTTCTGATAAACTCACCCGGCTCGGTCCCTGCGGGACAGGCCTTTGAACACGGTGCATCATGACAGAGAAGACATCGTTCCGCCTCAACTATCGCCTGATCCATATTCATACCGGGAGGCATCTGTTTGAATCGATCTTTCACATCGCTTATGCCCATATTAACCCTCCTGTTTATTTGCATGTCCGAAGATCATATCATAAGAATCCTTTAAGAAAGATAAAATTTTTGACATAAATTGATCTTTTCATGCTGAGAATGGCTCTGAATAGCTGGATTCTATTATTTCCGACTATACAACAACCTCATTCATCCACATTCAGGAATGGGGCTGACGAAACAATTCCTTGTCATTGAGGAGGTCTCTTTCAGTTCTTCACTTCAAACTTCATACGCTCAATAACATCATTTTGTAATTCCCGGTTCAGAGGTGTAAAAAAGGCACTGTAACCGGCAATTCTAACCATCAGATCCTTATATTCCTCCGGTTTCTCTTGAGCCTCAACCAGCGTTTCATTATCAAGTACGTTGAACTGGATGTGGTACTGGTTGTTTTTAAAATGAGACTTCACCAGAGCCAATACCCGATTCCTTCCGGCTTCAGAGGTAAGAGCGTCTGAAGAAAGCCGCATGTTGAATATGGATCCTTTTTGAAACCAGATACTCGGCAGCTTAGCTTCAGAATTAATAACAGCAGTAGGACCGTTTTGTTCAGAACCATTAGAAGGAGAAACTCCGTTATTCACAGGAGCTCCTGACTTTCGACCATTCGGAAGAGCCCCTACAGATTTCCCGAATGCAACATTCCCGGTTACAGAACTGAGACTTAATGCAAAATTGGAAGGAACAGGACCTTTCCCGTAGCGGGAGCTTTTAAACTCGTTGTAATAGGTTGATCCGAGAAATTCATCGATTTCCACAGTCCATTTATCAGCGTAATCATCATCATTACCGAATTTTGGAATTTTATTTATAAGTGTCTGCTGAATCTCAAAACCACTGGGAGATGTGGATTCATCCTCAAAATTGGTTTCCATTGCGTGAATAAGCTGCTCTGCGGTGAATACTTTTCTGTCAAACAGGGCATAATCCAAAGCAGCAAAAGAATCTCCCACAGAAACCGCACCTGCTGTCGGTCCACCATCAGCCGTATACCTGGCACCACCTTCAATAAGAGATTTACCACGCTGAATACTATCGTGAATCAGCGACGATCGGAAGGCATTCTGGTCGTGTAGAATGTGCATCTCATCACTGATATGCTCCACGATTACCTGAAGGTCCATGTAATATTTAAGCTGTCTTTTATATGCTCTCATAATCTCATCAGCACTTTTAAAGGAACTCAGATCTCCATCACCTTTAAGCAGCGTATTTCCGGTTGCCGGATCAGTACCGTTATTCAATGTGATTTCAAAAACCTTCGCCAGGTTCAGCCAGGAACCCTTGGCGGCAAAATCCCATTTCCCCGGAACTGAAGCTTCAATACATCCCACTGGAGCCCAGGTGTAGAGGTCGTCCTCAGCTACACCCATATTTTTCAGAATTCGCATAACTCCCGGGTCGCTGTAGAGTGCAGGTTGACCTCCTTTATGTTCGTGAACAACTTCCAGAGCCCGGTGCATAAATTCATCAGGAGTACCCTCGAACCATTTCAGCGAAACTGAAGGCTTTGTTAAACCCATCTCGCCGGTTGCATCAAGTACGATGTGGGTAAGTTCATTTACCGCATCTTTTCCATCAGCAGTCTGACCTCCTATCGCCAGGTTCTCTGCCAGATGGTATCCGGGGAAATATTCACTATCTGGCCATGATCGGAGTTTATTTATCTCATTAGCTTTGATAAAAAAGGATTCAACAAGTTCCAGGGCAAAATCACGGGTAATTATACCTTTATCAAGATCGTTTTTCAGGTAAGACCAGAGGTACTGATCGAAACGTCCCAGAGAAATGGCATGACCGTTAGTTTCTATCTGAAGTATCAACTGAATAAACCAGACCGTCTGAATAGCCTGCCAGAACGTTTCTGCCGGACCAGCAGGAACATGACGGCAATTATCCGACATTGTCAGCAGTTCCTGTTTTCTTACAGCATCAGTTGTGGACAATGACAATTCAGCAAGCAAGTCCGCAAAGCGCTCAGCAAAATTAATTACAGCTTTGTTGGTAGTTATAACGGCTTGAAGAAACCAGTACTGGGAGATTGTACCAGGCTCAGTCAGGTCCAGTTCATCCAGGCGTTTCCGGGCCTGATTTATTACACCATTCAGACCTTCTTTTAAAACCATTTCATGATCCGGTAGAACATTGCCCAACCCTGCTGCAGTACACCATGTATCATCTATAGCATTGATTTCCCAGGCAACTTTGGCCGGTTCAGGGAGTTGGCTCCATATACTGTTAAAAAGTGTCTTGTTCTTCCAGTAATCAATAGTATCAAGTATCTTTTTTTTAGCACTTTCATCATATGTAAACTGATCACAGGGGCGTTGGGCAAAATGATAGGGGTCACCTCTGAATTCACGGACAATCCAATCTGTAGAGTATTCCGGAAAAACCGGGGCAGCACGAACAGAACTGGCCTGATTTCCTACGAGAAGTTCGCCCTCTCTAACGAGTATTGTCATTGAGTCGAGGACATCATAGAAGGATTGAGCCCGCCGTTTCACTATAGGCTGACCCTCACTCTTCTTCATCGATTCGGTAAATATAACGGCCCGTTCCGGGCATATCTCCGGGAATTTTTCGAACAATCCGTCTCGAAGCTTTTTGAGTCTCTCAGTCATAAACAACCTCCCCTGTACTGAAAACGGTTTCAATGCAAAGTAATGATAACATGTCTGGCTCTATGAATCAAATCGTTTATACTATGATATATCAGGATAATCCAGTGGTGATTTTGTTGACAAGTTGTACCTGGCAGGATAATCTCAGGATTGATGAAAGCGTTTTCACATAAGCGGGACTTATTTGGGTCAATATAACATCACAGAAATTGCTGAAATCTGTAATACTTCACCGGCTACTGTTTCCCGGGTACTTAATAACCCGACAATTGTTGCAGAACCATTAAGAAAGCGAATCCAGAATAAAATGGTGGAACTGGATTATCGCCCTAACCCCTTTGCCTCTCGACTCAGTTCGCAGTCCCATTGGGGACTGGCATTGTTTGTCTTTGATATTCTTAATCCTTTCTTTGCGCTGATTGTTCGAAAAATCAGTCATTTAGCAATGGAGCGGCGAATACCGCTTACCGTTTGTGATACAGAGAATAATGAAGAAAAAGAACGACTCTATCTGGATTACCTGCTTGATAATAAAATCGGCGGCATTATCTTTGCAGAAGGTATTTCAGAGAACACAATTGAAAGAGCAAGAGAGGCTACCGAGACAGTCCTTCTGGATCAGCATTTTCAAGAGGGCCTCATTTCTGAAGTGACAAGCGATAATTACCTCGGGGGCTGTCAGGCAACAGAATACCTTATTCAGATGAATCACAGAAATATCGGTTTTGTTGCCGGCCCCCGGGATTGGGCCTCTGCTGAAGATCGGTTCAGAGGCTATAGGGATACTCTGGGGAAACACGGTATCACATATCGGGCAGATCTGGTTTATAGAGGGGATCTTCGTTTTGAATCCGGTATCGGGGCTTTGGAATACTATCTTTCCCTGACTGATTGGCCCTCTGCTATTTTTTGTGCTAACGATCAAATGGCATTTGGAGTCCTCACAAAAGCGAACAGCATGAATATTTCCATACCCGGTGATATTTCACTAATTGGATTCGATGATATACCTTTGTACAGCCTGTATACCACCAGACTTACGGCAGTGCAGCAGAATGTCGATGCTCTATGCAGCAGCTCATTTGGAATTATGATGGAGAAACTCCGACAGGATCAGGATCAGGATCAAAATCAGCTCAGCATAAAACGCGTTGTTATCCCGACCAAATTGAAAATCGGTGAAACCTGTGGAAAGTATAATGGGATGAGCCACAATTGATGATTCCATCTGCAATGGTCTTTGATATTGAAAGATATGCAACCGATGATGGCCCGGGTATTAGAAGCGTCGTTTTCTTCAAAGGCTGCAATCTCCGCTGCAGCTGGTGCCAGAATCCAGAATCTCATCTTTCCCATCCCCAGATTATGTATAACAGGAAGCAATGTACATCATGCGGCAGATGCATGGCTGCCTGTCCTGCAGACGCAATTCACAATGATGAATTATTCGGATTCATAACTGATCCTGATAAGTGTATTCAGTGCGGTGCATGTGTTGATGTCTGTTATACTGATGCCCGTAAAATTGTCGGGAGGCGGATGCTTCTTGATGAGATAATGGAAGAACTCAAAAAAGATACTGATTATTATAAAGATTCCGGCGGAGGTGTGACGTTCTCCGGGGGTGAACCATTACTTCAGGCGGATGCAGTTTCAGTACTGGCTCAAAAATGTAAAAACGAAGGCTTTCATACAGCTCTTGAAACCGCCGGATACCTGCCATGGCAAACCTTTGAACAAATCCTTCCTCTAATAGATCTGCTATATTTTGATTTAAAGCATATAGATTCTGATATTCACCGCTCGTTTACCGGTGTCCCGATTGAATTGATCCTTGATAATATCCGCCTTGCCGGAGAGCTGCAGGAAAACATGGTTGTAAGAATACCAGTTATTCCCGGATTTAATGACTCACTTGAAATTCAACGACGTATGATGAAATATCTATCTGAAGAGACTGCGGTCACTCAAGTGGAACTGCTGCCATTTCATCGTTTTGGTTCAGGGAAGTATGATGGACTGGGAATTCCTTATGCGATGAAAGATGTTGAAAATCTCAGTAAAAGTGATTGTGAACAATTTGCCGAAATCGGTCGACAGCTAGGGCTGAATGTCAAATGAAAGGCATGGAGCTCTCACGTCGTTATTACGATAAAGTTGTGTTCCCGGCGTTCGAAAGATTGGCAGCTGACGAATTGGATCTCATGACATTTGGATTATCCGGACCCGGTTCAGAATGCTATGGCTATGATGATAAACTTTCCCGTGACCATGATTGGGGCCCAAGAGTTTGTATCTGGATACCGGAAGAATTGTACAGACAGAAATCTGACCGTCTGAAGGAAATTTATGAAGAACTCGATAACCATTTTCTTGGATATGGTCCGATAAAGAGGTTAGATACAAGGATTCAGCGGGATGGGATTCTTTCTACTTCAAATTATTATAAAAACTTTCTTGGTACCGATCGCCCACCCGAAAATCTGCATGACTGGCTGCTTCTACCCGAAGAATCGTTATCACTCTGCACTAATGGAGAGATTTTCAGGGAGGGAGCAGGGTTATTCTCCAATATGCGTCAGGTATTGAAGACATACTTTCCACCGGATCTCTGGCTGAAGAAAATCTCATCAAGATGTAAAGCAGCTTCACAACATGGACAGTACAATCTGTTGCGAGCTGACAGAAGGGACGACCGCCTCGCGGTGGAACACCATAAATCCCGATTTATTTATGAAACAGTTTCCCTTGTTTTTCTTCTTAACCGTACTTACCATCCAATAGATAAGTGGTTGTTCAAGGGACTTGGCCGCCTTGGAATACTGGGTGTTGATATAACCGAAGATCTCAGAGCGATAATCGCAGTGAAAAGGGGAAGAGAACTATACAATCGTGTTGATCGATGTGCGGAGCGCCTTATTGACGAATTAGTCAGGCAGGGACTTCTCAATCACCAGGGCTCTTTTCTTTATAACTATGGAATGAGAATTGAGCAGAAAATTGTAGATACATCCCTTCGACTTGGGTTGGATTCTATTGTATAGGAGACATCAGATTGAGACAGAAAGACAGCGTGAAAAAAAATCTTGTAGAAAGTATACTGGAACTTGAAGTAAAGATGTTTCTACGGGTACCAACAGGAGAAGAACCTTCATGTCGTTCGGATATTGAAAGCATGAAGCTTCATCGCAGCAGCCAATTTGCCGGTTGGTCCGTGGAAACCTGTGAAAGCTATCTTGACGACCTCAAGAAAGCTGATCAGTCAGGCCGTAATCTGTTGACACTGAAATACGCCCGTATGGATAATCAGATACCACCCCTTACAAACAGCACTCATCTTGCCGCCATCTGTAATCAATATGTTGAATGGCAGTTGGAATTTATCAGGCAATATCCCAATATTATGCGCAGAGGCCGTAGTATTGATGATTTCAAGAATTATCTCAGTTCTGAATTGGAAACATATTCCAATAAAACTTTGGACCTTCTGTGGACTGATGTAGAGGCTTGTAGACATTCAGGGGGGAATCTATCCCTGGACACTTACAAGTATCTTGCCGTGCAAGCAGGCTTTAAATCTCTTGAGGATATGGAAAACAATCTCTCTTGAATGATATGGATCCCTTTCATTAGTTAACAAGCAATGTTAAATACTTCCCATTTATCTCGTACATAATAACATTTTCCTTGACAATCCTCAATTATCAGTTACAATTCTACCAGATTGAAACCGATTTCAGTGGAATTCTAAACATTCCTTGCACTGAAATCACAAATTACAAGGAGGAGTTATGTTAAAAAAACTCATCGTTATCACTCTGGTGCTGTTGATACCGGCAGGCTTTCTATTTGCAAACGGCGGAAGTGAAAAAGAGTCGTCAAATTTGATGGTGATTATCACCCCGGATAAGGACAACACTTTTTTTACAGCAGAAGCGGATGCAGCAAAGGCAAAAGCTGAGTCTCTTGGGTATAAGACCCTGATGGTTGTTCATGGTGACGATCCGAACACGGAAAGTGACATCATCGATACTGCAATCTCCGAAAAAGCCGTTGCGATTATTATCGACATAGCCAACGCTGATGCATCACCCAACAATCTTCGGCGTGCGAATGATGCAGGAATCCCCGTATTCTGTATGGATCGTGAAATCAATGTAGCGGGTATTGCCAAAGCGCAGCTTATTTCTGACAACTTTCAGGGAGCACAGCTGGGGGGCGAATACTTTGTTGAGTTATTGGGTGAAAAAGGCAATTGGGTTGAATTGGTAGGAAAAGAATCCGATACCAATGCCGGAGTCCGCTCTCAGGGATATCACTCTATTATTGATCAGTATCCTGACATGAAAATGGTTGCAAGGGAAACCGCTAATTGGAGTCAGACTGAGGCTTTCTCCGATATGGAATCTATCCTCCAGGCCAATCCGGACATCAGCGGAATTATCTGTGGAAATGACACAATGGCTCTCGGAGCCCAGGCTGCTATTGAAGCAGCTGGTAAAGACGATATTGTTGTTATGGGTTTCGATGGAAACGATAATGTTCTGGATTCAATGCTTCAAGGCAAGATCGATGGTACTGTAATGCAGCCTAATGCTCTAAATGCAGAAATGGCTGTTGAACTGGCGGACAAATATATTAAAACCGGTTCAACCGGAATGGATCAGGAGAAAATCCTCAATGGCTGCTTCCTGATCAAACCCGATGATGCCAGTAAATGGCGGGGATTCAAGAAACTGTAGGGCTATACCGTATTTTATCAGGTTATAGTAGTCGGAGGGAGCTCCGCCTTACGGGGTGGGGCTCCTTTTACATCCAGGTAAACTGGGGGACAACTTCGATGCGGAAAAAGATAAGACCGCTTATCACGCTGCTGTTAATTGTGTTTTACTTTTTGTTAATCAGTGCATGTACAGTAGTGAAGATCGGTGATGAAAAGTCCGGGAATGAAGGTGAATACTCTACCTGGACAAAAACCGGAACAGGTTTTCAAGCTGCAGATTATGTTGAAGATATCTGGGATGATAAGCTTCTACCTGCCTACATAGAGCATGCAAC
>QNBK01000039.1 GCA_003644105.1 Spirochaetota bacterium
CAGGCCCTTCTTACATGATTATCAATATTCCTTCAAATCCGGGTTCTGTATTTAACCGCATAGTTGTGGTTTTAGAGATGATTCTTGTCGTTCCAATGACGATTGCCGAATTAGGTTTTGCAAAATGGTTGATTGTCCGGGCAGTTAAAACCATCAAGGCTGCGACATCTTCACCGTAATGTATATAATCTCTTTTCAAGATCGGAACGGACACCCATCCCCAAACCTGATAAACTAAACTCTATCATGAGTACCATATACATCACCGGCCACCGGAATCCTGATTTTGACTCAATTGCTTCAGCCTTTGTCTATGCCCATCTGAAGAGCCGGGTAGATCCGGAGAATGAGTATATTGCCGTCCGATGCGGGAATCTGAATGCCCAGACCCGAACCACTTTTGATAAAATCAAACTGAAAGCTCCGCGCTATCTCAAAGATGTAAAAACGGTTGTCGCCGATGTTGTGAATCGGGAGGTTCCCCGGCTGGAAGTATCAGACCCCCTGCAGACCGCCATCGGGCTTCTCGATGATACGGGGCTGAGCCTGCTGCCGGTTTTTGATAAAAACAGCAATTACAGGGGAATTATCAGCAGCACCGAAATCAGTCACTTTCTGATGCGGGAAACCTTCGGAGCCCGGCCTACCTACCGCTTCCGGACTGAGAATCTATCTAAAGTTGTTCCCGGTAGAATGCTTTTCAGTGGAGAGTCTCCTGAATTCACCGCACCCATAATGATTGGCGCCATGCCCTATGAACGCAGTGTGGAGCGTATCGCCGCATTGGAGACAAACCGTCCCCTGCTGATTGTCGGCTTACGCCGCGACCTTGTGGAATACGCCATCACCCACGACTTCCCGGCGGTGATACTTACCGGAGCCACAACAAAGGAAGCTGCCGAGCTTGATTTTTCTCTTTACAAAGGGTCGGTCTATCTCTCGGATGTGGATACCGCTGAAACCATCAGGCTGCTCAGATTCAGTACCCCTCTGGAGGGGATACTGGAAACTGAAGCCGAGCATCTGGGTGTGGGAGATGATTTCAACCAGGCAAAGAAAGCTCTTTCCGCCTCCGGCCGCCGGGGTTTACCTGTGTTTGATGAGGAGCAGTTCATCGGGATTGTTTCCCGGGGTTCATTTCTGGACCGCCCCCGGAAAAATCTCATTCTTGTTGATCATAATGAACTGGATCAGAGTATATCAGGGGCGAGAGATGCCAATATTCTGGAGATTATTGACCATCACCGGGTTGGTTCAGTAATGTCCCGTGAAGCTTTCAGCCTGTATACCCGTCCGGTGGGATGCACCTGTACCATTATCCGGCAGCTCTACCGGCAGCATGGCATTGCCATCCCCACGGAGATAGCAAAACTCATGATATCGGCTATTCTTTCAGATACGGTTCTTCTTAAATCTCCAACGACAACCGAAGAAGACCGGCAGACCGTGGAAGGTCTTTCCAGGCATGCAGGTATCGACTGGCTTGAATGGGGGCAGGAGATGTTCGATTCAGGAGCCCGGCTGGCAGATATCAATCCTGATCTGGTTGTCTCTGGAGATTTTAAAACATATGAATCCAGGGATGTCCGATTCGGAATAGGACAGGTGGAAGTTCAAACCCTCGGAGATCTGGATGAAGTAATTCCCCGGTTGAACAGTTCCCTGTTAAAAATAAAAGAAAACAAAGCCCTGGACGGCACAATGCTTCTCATCACCGATGTAATGAAAGATGACAGTATCCTGCTTCTCCGGGGTCTGGAAGATGCCGCTGACTCCCTACCCTATGAACTGTCGGAAGAAGGTGTATGGAACCTGCCGGGTATCCTGTCCCGGAAGAAACAGCTGCTGCCGGAGATTCTCCGGGCGGTAGATGAAACCCGCAGCAAAAACCGCTGATTACTCCGGGATTACAGCACTCTCACCGATTCCCCAGTCCTGGGGCTGAAAGGTGTTCATAGCGAAATTGATGGTTACCACCGTCATAGTGAGTTGAAGCAGACTCTGCAGAATACCCAGTATCATACCGCCGGCTCCGGAGAACAGTCCCAGACCGATTAACAGGTTCATAAGCAAACTGACAATTACCATGGGAAGCAGAATTATAAACATGAAGAGCATGGAAACCACCGGTCGGTGAGAGAAGTAATAGGTTCTGCTGATTGCGGCAGAATCACGTCCCCCGGTACCCAGGGAGAGATGAATAAACGGGGCCAGGCCGTATCGCAGCAGACCTGTGAGAAACAGCACACCGGAAACGAAAAAGAAAAAATAAATGAATACCGGCTGTCCCAGCAGGCTGCCGACTACCGCTGCTATAATGAATACAACCAACGGTTTAATCAGAATCTTGAATCCTGAAACAAAAATTGCCCTGGCAAAGTCTTTGAATCTTCCCAGCCCTTCCTTGAGAGAATCTGTGTAAACCGGGAGAATCCGGTTCCGAAATTGTCTGACAACTCCGGCCAGAACAGATCCCAGATAAATCTCACTCACAAGGAGAACAATTATCATTACACTGACAGCTCGAACACCTTTTGAAATAGTTTCAGAGGTTTCAGGAGTCAGTTCCGGTAATTCAGTCTCTGTAGAAACTGCATCGTTCATAAGCTGAAACGATGTGTCCATCATATCGGATACCGGCTGCTGGAAGGCGTAACTTAACAGGAGCTGAGGCGCCATGCTGAGGGTGAGCCAGATGAGAAGAAAAACAAGAGGTTTTGCCCGCACCTGAAGCATGGTATCCGAAAAGGCATGAGATACAGGTTTAAAAGCTTCCATCGGCTCAAACTACCATAACCCCTGGGTGACTGACGACCCCCGGGGAGTGGTAAAATGCCTGTTATTAAAGGTCCAGGGGCCGGTCGTATCCGTTCTGTTTTAAAAGGATCTGTCCGCGCTCGAGGTCTTCCACCCGAAAAACGATATCGGCCTTATCTCCCTTTCCCGCCAGAATGGAATAAAGATATTCAATGTTCACATTGTTCTTTTCAAAGAGCTCCATTACATCGGCCAGTGCCCCGGGTTTATCCTCCATGGCAACTGCCAGAACATCTGTTTCCCTGGCGGTGAAACCGGCTTCAAGGAGAACGTCCCGGGTACGGTCCGGCTCCTTGACAATCAGCCGGAGGATACCGAAATCGGCGGTATCGGCAATGGTAACCGCCCGAAGGCTGATATTCTTGGAAGCCAGCAATTTGGTAATCTCTGCCAGCCGGCCGTTCTTGTTTTCCATAAATACGGATATCTGGGTAACTTTCATATTCGCTCCTATAAGGTTCTTTTATCGATAACCCGCTTGGCCTTACCCATGCTTCGCTCGATGGATTTGGGCTCTACCAGCTTAATCTGCAGGTTTACACCGAGTTTGTTTTTCATTGCCGTGGCAATTTTCTGACTGATCCGTTCCAGCTGCTTTGTTTCATCAGAGAAGAACTTCGGCTCCACTTCAACCCGGAGTTCCACATCGTCAAGATGAGACTGTCCCCGATCGATAACAATCTGATAATGAGGCTGAGTTTCCTCAATCTCCATCAGGATGTTTTCTATCTGAGAAGGGAAGACATTCACACCCCGGATAATCATCATATCATCGGTTCGTCCAAGGAGCCGATGCATTCTCACAAGGTTTCGGCCGCAGGCGCATTCTCCCCGCTCCAGCCAGGTGATATCCCGGGTTCGGTAACGCAGTATCGGTGTTCCGGTTTTTGTCAGTGTGGTAAAAACCAGTTCACCCTTCTCACCATCGGGGAGCACCTCTCCGGTCTCAGGATTGATGATTTCAGGATAAAAATGATCCTCGTTGATATGCAGGCCGTTATGCTCGGAGCATTCGTTGGATACCCCCGGACCGATAATCTCTGTCAGGCCGTAAATATCGTAGGCCGTCAGACACATCTTTTCTTCTATCTCCCGGCGCATATTGTCGCTCCAGGGCTCGGCACCGAAGATTCCGGACTTCAGCTTCAGATCGGCCATCTCCAATCCCATATCCTTGGCCACTTCCGTCATGTAGAGGGAGTAACTGGGAGTACAGGTGAGTATTGTTGACTCAAAGTCTCTCATCAGCTGAAGCTGCCGCTCGGTGTTTCCACCGCCGACGGGAATGATGTTACAGCCGATGTTATGGGCCCCGTAATGCACACCCAGACCTCCGGTAAACATTCCATACCCGTAGCCGTTCTGGACAACATCCCCTCTCTCGGCACCGGCCATCATCAGACAGCGGGCCATCACTTCGGCCCATATATCCATATCATTCTGGGTATATGCGTCAACAACAGGGGTTCCGGTTGTTCCTGAGGAGGTATGTACCTCAACAATTTCTTCTTCCCCGGAGGCCAGAAGACCGTAGGGATAGGTATCCCGTAAATCATCCTTGGTTGTGAAGGGAATTTTTACAATATCCTCCAGACTTTGAATATCCGAAGGTTTTACCCCCTGGGCATCAAAACGTTCCTTGTAAAAAGGAACCCGGTTGTAAAGACGTGCTACCAGATCCTTGAGATCTGCCAACTGCCGTGTACGGCGCTTTTCAGGTGCTTCCGATTCTCTTACTGCGTTCCAGATCAATAGAGGTTCCCCCTTTCGTCCACTACCCGGATAGCTTTGCCTTCCTGTACCGGCAATTGCCCGGGTTCGTGTAATTCAACAACAGGTTTAATTGAAATACTGGCTTTCAATGCGTCAACCAGCCTTCCTTTAAGTGCATACAAATCCCGGGTATCATCCGAGAGTATTTCCGGTCCGATTTCAAGTTCCACAATCAGGACATCGAGGGTTCCTTTCTTTCGGACCACAATACGGTAATTGTTCCCTGCCTCGGGAACTTTCATTACAACTTCTTCAATCTGGGAGGGGAAGACATTCACACCGTTGATGATGAGCATATCATCGGTCCGTCCGGTTATACGGTCGATCCGCCGGGAAGTCCTGCCGCAGGCACAGCTGCCGGGGATAATCCGGGTGAGGTCTTTGGTTCTGTACCGGAGTATGGGAGAGGCATGGCGGATAAGATTTGTCAGAACCAGTTCTCCAATCTCTCCATCCTCCAAAGGCTCCATACTGTCCCGATCCAGAATCTCAATACAGTAAGCATCCTCCCAGAGGTGCATTCCGCTTTTTTCAACACATTCAAAGGCCACACTGGGGCCGTTCATCTCCGAAAGCCCGTATGAATTATAGGCATCGATACCGAAAAGTGTTTCAATTTTCCTTCTCAGATCTTCCGAATGAGGCTCAGCCCCGATCAGAGCTTTTTCAAGCTTCAGATCCGAAAGTTCTATGCCCATATTTTCCATCTGAGAGTACAGATGCAGCATGTAGCTGGGTGTGGCATGAACTACCGTGGTTTCAAAGTCTTTCATCAGCATGAACTGACGCCGGGTATTCCCCCCTGAAGAGGGTATCACAAACATACCCAGCTCTTCGGCACCGTAGTGAAGCCCCAGGCCGCCGGTAAAAAGTCCGTAGGTCATCATATTCTGAAAAACATCTTCAGAATCACAACCGCAGGCCTTCAGAGATCGGTAAGTCAGACCGGTCCACCGGTCTAAATCATCCCGGCCGTAATAGATAACCGTCGGCTTCCCGGTGGTACCGCTTGAGGCGTGCATTCGAACCACCTCTTTTTTATCAACCGCCAGCAGACCGTAAGGATAGGTGTCACGAAGATCGTCCTTCGTTGTAAACGGGATTTTCTTAAGGTCGTCCAGAGATTTCAGATCCTCCGGATGTTTGATACCCACACCCCCCAGCCTCTCCTTGTAGAATGGAGTGGCCAGAGCCTGGGTTATCACCCTTTTCAGACGGAGGAGCTGCAGCGCCTCAAGGGCCTGCCGATCGAGATATTCAATTTCCTCCGGTGTGTAAACCGTCATGCATTCCGGCCCAGACTGAACGCATTGATGTTCATTTCCACAATCTTCTCACCTTTACGTGTGAAAAGAGTGGTAATTGCGGATTTCAGGGATTCCTCGGGGAGGGGCAGATAAGTTGAGGCGGCACCGACGATAACCATATTCACAGCCCGGCGGTTACCAACCTCTTTGGCCAGGGCAGCCGCATCAATCAGCCTGGAATTGGGCAGAGATTCAACTTTGGAAAGAACACTGTCCATTTCCGGATAGTTCGGAATATTCTCAAAAGGGGACTTTGCAGTGATGCAGATACCTTCAGGTTTTAAGTATTCGGTGTACCGGAGGGCCTCAAGTGGTTCCATGGAGATAATCAGGTCCGCTCTGCCCCGGGGAACCAGGTCGCCGGGGATGGTTTCATCAGAGAGACGTAAATGGCTCATTACAGCTCCGCCTCTCTGGGCCATTCCATGAACCTCGGACTGCCTGACTTTAAGTCCTTCGGATGCGGCAGCTGTTGCTATTGCCGCTGCGACAGAAAGAACACCCTGCCCGCCAACTCCGCAAAGAATGATATCGTACTTCATCTGTTACCCCCGGCTGCAGCCTCTTTAGCCTGCTTGCGCCTGGCCAGTCTCTTCTTAACCGTTTCAACACATTCTCTGACGGTAATGATTACCGACGGGCCTTCAAATGCCAGCTCTTCTTTCAGAACTTCCACGTTCCCATCATGGGAACGCCGGAAAGCATCCAGAACACGAATGTGGTCTTTTGCCACACCCAGCCCTTCAACAACCTGAGGCAGTCTGGCTGATTGAAGCATGGTTTGTTGACCTCCGGTCATTGCCACAGTGCTGTTATCCATAATAATCACTGTGACTTTCGCCTGGTCGGCCACACAATCCACAAGGCCGGTAAGCCCGGAATGATAAAAAGTTGAGTCTCCAATCACAGCCATCACATTCGGATAACCGGCTTCCGCGGCTCCTTTAGCCATGGAAATGGAAGCACCCATGCAGACCACAGTTTCCGGAACTTCCAGGGGTGCAAGAGCACCAAGGGCGTAACATCCGATATCCGAGGTAACAATGGATTGATCCAAACCCTGAACAACCTCTTTAATGAAGTTATAGGAATCCTCATGAGGGCATCCGTTACATAGCTGAGGCGGCCGTATGGGAAGTTCACCGGTATCGAATTCCAGGGACGACAGGGACGGCAGACCCAGAGACTCCCGGACATTATCCGGATTCAGCTCACCCTGCCTGGAAACTTTACCGTTGAGCTTACCGTCAATCGGCATTGTTTCGCTGCCGATACCCCGGATATAGCGCTCCAGGAAAGGCATTCCCTCTTCCAGAATAAGCAGCCGTTCCGAAGAATCCATCAAGCTGCGGATTTTCGCCGCCGGCCAGGGGGACTGGCCGATGTGCAGATGATTATAGGAGCTGGTTAATTCACCCGAATTCTCATTAAAGTAGTTCCGGGCCAAACCTGTTGTAATTACACCAAGTTCACACTTTTCCGATTCATTACCAGTCTTTAATTTATTGAAAACTGATTCCTCACTGAGAAGATTCATTTTTTCCTGTTTCCCGATAAGAGAGGCATAATGACGGCGGGCTCTGGCCGGCAGGAGAGTCCACCCGGCCCCGCCGTCCGCCTTTTTCATGACGTTCTGTTTACGGGGATCCGAGGTACTGATGGCAGCCCGGGAATGGGACAGACGGGTAACAAGCCTTATCATTACCGGTACTGCCAGCTCTTCGGAAAGATCGAAGGCCATCCGGGTCATGTCGTAAGCTTCCTGCTGATTGGTAGGCTCCAGGCAGGGAATCATGGCAAAGTCGGCAAAGTAGCGGCTGTCCTGTTCGTTCTGGCTGGAATGCATTCCAGGGTCGTCGGCTACAGCAAGCACGACTCCGCCTTTGATATCCAGAAGGGGGGCATTCATAAATGGATCGGCGGCGACATTGAGACCGACATGCTTCATGGTAATCAGCGCCCTCTTGCCGCAGAAGGAAGCACCCAGAGCCTCCTCGAAAGCTGTTTTCTCATTACTGCTCCAATGAGCCTGATGGATACCCTCACCGCCGGCGTTTGCGCTGCGGAGCAGATATTCCATAATTTCGGTAGACGGGGTTCCAGGATAGCCGTATGCGGAACTCAATCCCGCATGCATGGCTCCCAGTGCAACGGCTTCATCGCCGAGGAGTGCATGGTTACTCACTGTCAGTATCTCCTTGAAAACTTATTACACTTGGTAATTCAGCTTATATTACCGTGATACTTCAGATAGTGGGAGACCGATTTCAGGAATTTATTGAATTTGGAGTATGATCTGACCTTTGGACATTCACCTTAACAGATTTTCCCCGGCAAAGTTCGAAAAGAACCTATGGATATTTAAGTGTTCCAGTAACCATGTCACTCTCCATTATCTGTATTCTTCACAATGCCAGATTCCCGATACCGAGTCGGCAAACATGCAGGTATTCCGGTTTTCACAATTGGCACATAAGCCTTTGTATTTCCCCTCAATACTTTCAATTCGATCCTTCGGAAGAATCTCATTTTTCCTTGAAATAGTCATCATTGGCTCGAATTCATCACAAGAATTAATGACACCGCCGTTTTGTCTCTGATACATACAATGCCCTGTATGGATACAGGTTGTACAAATAGATTTTTCATCTACAATAACTTCATTTTCGATTACATTTTTCCTTTCCAGCAAATCATCCATTGTTCAAACCTCCATGAGTAAATCAGAAGCAGGAACCATGCCAAGAGTTGTAAGGTTATCGAAAGAAAGACTGAGCCATATAAACTCATAGAATATATGTAGAAATACCGGGGAGAAATGTACCATCGGGGAATTTTGTACCGTTTTTCGATGCTAATCCTGCGGTGTCATTCGCTGTATTTTTTCCCGAAGGGTTTTCCTGTCAATTCCCAGAATCTTCGCGGCCCGGGTTTTATTGTCCCCGGTATGCTTCAGAATGAAGAGGATGTGTTCATTCTCAATTTCTTCCAGCGACTTGAATTCTCCGGTCCCATACCTGGCTGAAAAGTGCATATTTTCAGGAAGATCAATAACATCGATAACCGAACCCCCGGACAGGATAACCAGACGCTGCATAAGGTTTTCCAATTCCCTGACATTGCCGGGCCAATTGTAATGACGCAGAGCATGATCCGCCCTTTCCGAGAGAGATACCGGGGGTTTCCCGAATGATTCGGAAAATTTTTCAAGAAATATTCTTGCAAGTATTGTGATGTCCTCTTTTCGTGACCGGAGAGGGGGAACGTTGATGGAGATGACATTAAGGCGATAGTACAGATCTTCACGGAAGAGGTTATTTTCAATCAGCTTTTCAAGATTCTTGTTTGTCGCAGAGATGATACGGACATCGACCGGGATGTTCTTGGAGGAACCCAGCATACGGATTTCTTTTTCCTGTAACGCCCGCAGGAGCTTCACCTGCATTGAGAGACTTGTTTCGCTAATTTCGTCCAGGAAAATGGTACCGTTATCAGCGGTTTGAAAGAACCCGGCGCGGGATTTGTCCGCACCTGTGAATGCACCCTTTACGTACCCGAACAGCTCACTTTCCAGAAGATTTTCAGGAATGGCACCGCAATTTATTGTTACGAATGGTTCGGCAACTCTGGGACTGCTGTAATGAATAGCCCGGGCGATCAACTCCTTACCAGTGCCGCTTTCCCCTGTTATCAGCACTGTTGCAGGAGTTGGTGCAACCTGGCGAATCATATTATATACCTTGTGCATTCCAGAGGATTGACCATAGAGTCCATGAAACACGTCTGTATAATAATCTGTTTGGTTGAAAGAACGCCTCTTTTCGAGTTTAAAAAGGGCCCGTTCCACCGCCGCGTTTAATTCATCTTCAGTAAAAGGTTTGGCCAGGTATTCCTCAGCTCCCAGTTTCACGGCTTCTACCGCACCTGAGAGGGTGGCATATCCTGTGATTACCATCACTTCAATATCTGAAAAATTCTCCTTGATATGCTGAACAACCTCAAGACCACCTACCTTGGGCATTTTCAAATCGGTAATTACAAGATCGATTCTGCTGTGTTCCAACAGGGACAGGCCATCATCCGCACTTGTCGCCGTTATCAGCTTGTACCCTCTGGTAACCAGATTACGCTCTATAATTTCCAGAGTATCGGGGGAGTCGTCAATAACAAGTATCACCTTGTCATCATTCATTGGAGTCCTGCCGCGGGAGATAGACTGTAAAACGGGTATATTCCCCGACACTGCTTTGGACATCGATACTCCCCTTGTAAGCCTGTATAATTCCATGAACAACAACCAGGCCCAATCCTGTGCCTTCTCCCAATCCTTTAGTCGTAAAAAATGGCAGAAAAATACTATCCCGAATTTCTTCCGGTATTCCTGAGCCATTATCCTCAACGGAAAAATATACCATATCATCTTTTATACCGCTTCGAATCCGGATCTCACCCCCGGAAGGCAGCACCTGTATGGAATTCACCAGCAGATTGATAACAACCTGATTAATCTGCCCGGAATCCGCCGTAATATCAGGAAGATCAGAATCAAGATCAGTTTGCACCTTGATACTATTCCGGCTGCATCGATTCTCGAAAAACTGGATGCCTTCAGTGATGATGGTGTTGAGGTTAATCTTGGTCTCTCCCGGTTGAATTTTTCCGGCAAACATCAGAAGTTTCTTTACCGTATCCCTGGCATACATTGAGGCTCGAATAATCTTATCAAGATCCTTGGAAGTCTGTCCTGAAAGGCCGGGATCCTTTTTGATAAGTTCGGAGAAACCCAGAATGTTGGCTAGAGGCTCATTAATCTCATGGGCAACCCCTGCAGCCAATTGCCCGATGGTGGCCAGCCGGTCAGCATGGCGCAGCTGGTCTTCCAGCTTCAGTCTCTCTACTGCCGCTTCCTTCTCCTCTATGAGCAAAGACAATTGCTTTGCAATTCCGTCAAGCAAATTCTGCTCTTCCAATAAAAACGATTTCTCCTCCAAATCGTATTCTTCGGATTCATAACTTACTTCAATATGCCCTCGTTCAGAGCCGGCTATGACAATACCACTTCGCAGGGAATAAGGGCCCCCGTTAACGTTTCCGCAAGCATATTCCTGCCCGTCGAGAACGATCCTGGATGCCGCGGAATCTTCATATTGAAATGCAGAAGGAACACGTTTTATAACGTCATGCAGGGTATTTTCTATTCCCTCCCGGGACTTATGCATGATTTTTGTAATCTCGTAGATACAGGTGAGTTCTTTGATTCTCTCATGCAGCGCAGCTTGCGAATTACGAAAAAAAACAGCCTTTTCAAAAACTTTTTTAATTGCCAGTAATTCTGACTGTTCACTTACTGAGAAGGAGTCATCCGGTTCGCGAAAACAGGCGATTAACCCCTCCCGTGTCTCATCGATAGAAATAGCAGCAACAATACAGACTCCTCTGTCCGTTAACCGAAATGCTAAATCAGATTTCTCATGAACAACTGCAAGCTGACGATAGCTCTGAGTTATTTCAGATAATTCTTCCGCCTTACGAAAGGAATAATCTCCAGATAATTCCCGCCGGGTAATCCAGGTGTAATCAGTTTTTTCTTCCCGAATATAAATATCCAGGCCTTGACAACTGAAAAAATGACAAATGAGTGTTGATACATTCTTTTTGAATTCGATTCTGGAGTGTCCCTTTTGCGCCAAAGTCAGAATCTCCAGTTCTATCGTACTGATGTCACCCATACTTTTATATAAGACCATAGAGATAGATCTGTAAACGTCTTTATTAAAAACCCTTGACCATAAAGTAACAGGGAGTATATGGTACCGACTAAGCAGTCAGTTTCCGACTGGTCCGTCGGTTTTCTGATTTGCCGATGAAAACAATTGAGGAGAATCCTGAAGATGAAACGAATTCTGTTAACTCTGCTGACATTAACCCTGGTACTGTCCACAACCTTTGCAACTGGACAAGGTGAGACGGAAACCGTAAAAATAGGCGCCATACTGGCGGTAACCGGCGGGGCCTCCTTCCTGGGAGCACCTGAGGCGAAAACCATTGAGATGCTGGCCGAACAGATTAACGCCGACGGCGGTATCAACGGCAGGCCGATTGAACTGATTATCAAAGACTCGGCCGCCAATCCGGAAAAAGCGATATCCTTTGCCAAACAGCTGATAGAGGAAGATAAGGTAATTGCCATTATCGGTCCCTCCACCAGCGGCGAAACCATGCAGATTAAAGACCTCTGCGAATCCTACAAGACACCTCTGGTATCCTGCGCTGCCGCAGAAGCCATCGTGAAACCTGTGGCAAGCTATGTCTTTAAAACACCCCAGAAAGACAGTTACGTAGCCGAACTGATTTTTCAAACCATGAACAGCATGGGGATTACAAAAATCGGTGTTGTGGCCGCCAACACCGGGTTCGGTAATGCAGGAAAAGGTCAATTGGAAAAATATGCCCCCCAGTACGGTATTGAGATTGCTCTGGCGGAAACCTACGACAGAGCCGCCACCGACCTCACCGCCGTTCTTACCAAAATCAAAGCTGAAGATGTGCAGGCTGTGGTGAACTGGTCCATCGTTCCGGCTCAGGCCATTGTTCCCAAGAATATGAAGCAGCTGGGAATGGACGTGCCTCTGTTTCAAAGCCACGGATTCGGGAATATCCAGTATGTCATCGCCGCAGGTGAAGCCGCCGAAGGCATCATCTTCCCCGCCGGACGTCTCCTAGTTGCCAATGAACTTCCGGATTCCGACCCTCAGAAAGCCACTCTTGTCGCATACAAGAATGCTTATGAATCCATGTACAATGAACCGGCCAGCACCTTCGGCGGCCATGCCTATGATGCATTGTCAATCATTGTTGAAGCGGCAAAAAAAGCCGACAGCCTGAGCAGAGAAGATCTCCGGAATGCCATTGAAGACCTGACCGGATTCCCGGGAACCGGCGGCGTGTTCAACTTTACAAAGGACGATCATAACGGACTGGGAATGGACTCCCTGGCCATACTCACCGTTAAAAACGGAGCCTTCGCTCTTTATTAAAAGAGAGAAACACGATACAAAAACCGGACGGGGATGCTGAATCTCTGTCCGGTTTTTTCGTAACTTCAACAGAAAAGGATTGCCATGACATCCGAACAGATCCTGCAGTACATTTTTTCAGGCATCACTGTGGGCAGTATTTATGCTCTGGTTGCCATCGGATACAACATCATCTACAACACAACGGGGATTATAAATCTGGCCCAGGGTGAGTTCGTCATGCTCGGCGGCATGATTGCCTTTTCCCTGTCTCAGATTATGAGCCTGGTTCCGGCGGTTGTACTTGCGGTTCTGATTACAGGAGCGGTGGGAAGCCTGATCGAAATCGTCATTATCAGGCGCATGAAGAAAAGCTCTGTTCTGGGGATGATCGTTGTAACAATCGGGATATCCATTATTATCCGGGAGATTGCCCTTTTCATCTGGGACGAACAGATAAGAGCCCTGCGGTTTTTTACCGGAAATGAGATTTCATCCATAGATGTTTTCGGAGCCAGAATCTCACCCCAGGTACTTTGGATTGTCGGTGTTACAGCTCTGATAGTTATAGCCCTGTATCTGTTTTTCCGCTTTACACTGACAGGCCAGGCCATGAGGGCCTGTTCCTCGAATACCAGAGCAGCCAAGCTCTGCGGAATCAGAACAAGCCAAATGGTAAACCTCTCTTTTATGCTGGCTGCCGGAATCGGGGCCCTGGGAGGCTGTCTGGTATCACCCTTAACTCAAACCCATTACGCCATGGGAAGCGAGCTGGCTATAAAAGGGTTCATCGTCGCCATACTCGGCGGGCTGGGCAATCCTATGGCCGCCGTTGCCGCAGGACTGCTGCTGGGTCTGATTGAATCCTTCAGCATCAGCTTTCTGCCTATGGTTTACAAAGATGTGATTTCAATACTCATCCTGCTGGTTATTCTGGTACTCAAGCCCAGCGGACTCTTCGGCTCCCGGCAGACTTCTTCACTCAAGGACTTTTAAATGAAGCTGAAAAGATACTACCCGATTGTCCTGCTGGCCGGGGTGCTGGTTCTGATTCAACTGCTCACCCTGATTACCGGAACCGCCTATTATCTCACACAGCTCACCATGGCCGCCTACTATGTTGTTGTGGCCGTGGGTTTAAGCATGGTAATGGGTTATGCCGGTCAGATTTCTCTGGGACAAGCGGGATTTTTTGCAATCGGTGGTTATACCACAGCGGTACTCACCACCATCGATCTGACGAAACAAATCAACCGGCCTTTTTTCGCTTTTCTGGATAATATCGGCTTACTGGTCCACAAAGTTACCCTCTATGGAGATGCAATCGTTCATCTCACTCCCTGGATTTCTTTTATCCTCGCACTTATTCTGGCAGGGATTATCGCCTATGCCATCGGGGTTCCGGTTCTCCGACTGAAAGGACATTACCTGGGAATGGCCACCATGGGTTTCGGGATTATCATCTATCGTATCGTGCTGGGAACACATATCTTCGGAGAGGCCGATGGTATCTCCAATGTTCCGGCATTCCCCATTCTCCCTGGAATCACCATAGGCGGAGATTTTTCTATCCGGGTTATCAACTATTATGCCGCCTGGTTTTTTGTCATCCTGGCCATGGTGCTTCTTCTGAACCTGATTAACTCCCGGACAGGCAGGGCTCTTCGTTCCCTCCACAGCGGGGAAGATGCCGCAGATGCCATGGGTGTAAATACGGCTCAGTACAAGGTTAAAGTTTTTGTTATCGGTGCTGTTTTTGCAGCCGCTGCCGGTGTATTTATCACCCACTACAACGGCGGAATCGGCCCATCGGAATCCAGTGTGGCCAAGTCTGTCCGTTACCTTGCCATTGTAGCGGTGGGTGGAATGGCCAATCTCTGGGGCGTTCTGATTATGGGCCTTGTTCTGAATTTTCTCTCCCTGCGGGGCCTTTTCGGAGTTTATGATGATGCGGTTTTCGGAATTATTCTCGTTGTAATTATGATGTTCTTCCCCGACGGCCTTTTTCAGCCCTCCAGTCTGAACCGGATTAAAAGGATATTACGTGGCAAATGATGTA
>QNBK01000040.1 GCA_003644105.1 Spirochaetota bacterium
GGAACCGGAAACCCTCCAGCCTTCCGGAATGATGCCCGGGCCAAAGTAACCGGCAGGGCACAGTACGCCGACGATTATGTTTTTCCCCGGATGGTGCATGCCGTACCGGTATGGTCCGATCGGGTTCGGGCCCGGATCCTGGGAATCAACCCCGCCGGTGCTCTGGCCATGCCCGGAGTCTTGAAGGTTTTTACCGCTGCCGATATTCCCGGACAGGTGAGATTTGGACAGATCGATCACGATCTCCCCCTGCTGGCGGAAGGTGAAATTCGTTTCGCCGGTGAACCCTACGCTCTGGTGGTGGCTGAAACCCGGGTTCAGGCTCTGGCCGCAGCCGAACATGTTCTTCTGGAAGCGGAAGACTTGAAACCCATATTAAACCCGGATGAAGCATTGCTTCCCGGCGCCGAATCCCTGCGTGTTGACGGGAAGGACAATCTTGTCTGCCATCATAAGGTGAGGAGAGGGGATGCCGAAGCCGCTCTGGCAGAATCCTTTCTGGTTGTGGAAAGGGATTTTCTTACCGGATGGTTTGAACACGCCTACCTTGAACCTGAGGGGTCGGTCTGTTTTCCCCGCCAGGACGGAACTCTGGAAATCTATGGAAGCCTGCAGCACCCGGTAAGTACCAGGCGGTTTATTTCAGCCTGGCTTGCTTTGCCTTTTTCTCGTCTGGAAGTCTTCAACCATCCGGTGGGGGGCAGCTTCGGCGGAAAAGATGATACCGCCAGTGCCGTAGCCGGGAGAGCCGCGATGGCGGCATTTCTTCTCGGACGTCCGGTGAAACTGATATACGAACGGGAATGGAGTATTCTGGAAAGCTACAAACGCCCGCCTTACCGGATGTCCTATCGTTTCGGTTTTGATGAAAACGGTATCTTAAAAGGGGCTGTAAGCGATGTAATGGCCGATTCAGGGCCTTATACCTCTACGGTCCCCTGGTCTACATGGCGCTCAGCTGCTCAGTGCTGCGGCCCCTACAAAGTTCCCGCTGTTCATGCGGATGTCCGGGCAGCAGCCACCAACAATAATTATACCGGAGCCTTTCGGGGCTTCGGGTCACCTCAAATCAATTTTGCCGTTGAGAGTATTATGGATGAGGCCGCAGAGTCTCTTAATATCTCACCGGTGGAAATACGCCGGCGGAACATGCTGCTTCAAGATGATGAAACAGTTACCGGGCAAATCCTTGACGACCATGTTGTGAGCCTGGACCAGGTGCTCAATGCAGTTGTTGAAGAAATCGGCTTTGAAGACAAATTGAAGAAATGTACATACGGTGAAGGCGAAGAGTTCTACGGAATAGGATTAGCCCTTGCCTATCGGGGTGCCAGTGTCGGGGCCGAAGCCAAGGATTTCTGTTCCTGTGTGGTGAACGCCCAGTTTGACGGCTCGATACTGATGGAAACCGGTATTCATGAAAATGGTCAGGGGGCCCAGTCTGCCATGATGCTGGCCATGGCCGAGGAACTGGGCATTTCCCTGGACCGCATTCATTACGCCGAGTCCACCACCAGTCAGGTTCCCGAAGGGGGAACTACCGTTGCCTCCCGGGGAACCCTGATGGGCAGCGGTGCCGTGGTGGATGCCGCCACAAAAGTGAAGGCAATAATTGCCGGAACCCTTGTCGCCAAGTTCGGTGGTGATGCCGGAGAAGTTCAATTTGCCGATGATGATGTTTTTATTGAATCCCCGAAATCTTCCGATGGCCATTTCTGGCGGATGAGCTGGACCGAGGCCATGAAAGAGATGTATCAGGAAAGGGTTTATCCCTTTGCTTTCGGCAGTTTTGTCGCGCCGGAAGTGAGCTGGGATGATGATACCGGCAGAGGCAGCCCTTATTTTACCTATGTCTACAGCTGCCAGGCGGCAGAATTAACCGTTGATGCCAAAGGGAAGATTAAAGTAACCCGGGTGGTGGCGGCCCATGATTCGGGGAAAGTGGTGAATCCGGCTCTTTTTGCCGGACAGATCTGCGGGGGTATCGTTCAGGGAATGGGTATGGCTCTCAAAGAGAACCTGACGGTTGATGCCGGACGTATCACAAGCTTGAACTACAATAAATACAAAATCCCGAATTCTGCCGAGATACCCGAAATAACTGTTCTTCTGGTAGAGAATGCCGATCCTTTGAGCCCTTATGGAGCCAAAGGTATCGGAGAACCGGCGCTGGAACTGATTGCCCCGGCGATTGCCGGAGCATTATACAGAGCCACAGGGAAGAGATCTTCCACTCTTCCCCTGGAGCCGACATCGAAGGTGGGGCCATGGTAATTGAAGTAAACGGTATCAGGCACAACCTGGCAGACGATCGGGGGAGTGAGCGTTTGATCGACTTCCTCCGGGAGGAACTGGGGCTTCACGGTACTAAAAACGGCTGCGGTATCGGTGTTTGCGGTGCCTGTTCGGTACTGATTGATGGAAAGGTAAAGAAATCCTGTGTTACGAAGCTGAAACAGGCCGATGGAAAAAGTGTTCTCACAGTCGAAGGGCTTGAAAGCATTGATGGAACTCTTCATCCGATTCAGCAGGCTTTTATCGATGCCGGGGCTGTTCAGTGCGGCTTTTGTACTCCGGGTATGATGTTAAGTACACTGGCTTTGCTGGAAGCGAATCCCGATCCATCTGATGATGAAATAGCCAAAGCATTCCGGGGAAACCTCTGCCGCTGCACCGGGTATACCCAGATATTTCAGGCTGTTAAAGATGCAGCTGTAAAGATGAAACCCGAATAAAAAGCTATCGATTAATTATTGCATTATAAAGCTTTATCGAATTGTATGTAGTGCAGAATCATCTACAGCCGTTGAGCAGATGGTATTTCCTCTCAAATCAATCTTCCGGCCATGAATGATATCGGTACTACTCTCCGGGATATCATAACTCCGGGTGCCCTGGATGGAGAGGTTCGGCGGTTTAGAGTCTGATAAACTACTGGTTTGAAAACTCAATCATCGATCTGTGATGGTAGGTTTCCCCGGGTTGAAGTACCACCGGGGGGAATCCCGGACGGTTGGGTGCATCGGGAAAATCCTGAGGTTCCAGGCAGAAACCGCCGTTCTTCTGGAAAGGAGTGCCTTGAAGAAAATTCCCGGTGTAAAGTTGTACCCCCGGCCGGTCGGTATAAAGGGTAAGTTTTCTTCCGCTTACCGGATCCCGAACTTCTACGGCAACTCTCAACTCTCCATTCTCCCCGTCAATAACCATACAATGATCGAACTCTCTGGATATGGGTTTCACGTCCCTGAAGTCGAATGCTGTTCCCTCAACACTGAGTATTTCTCCTGTCGGGATAGCTGTTTCATCAACCGGCAGGTATCCTGAAGCGTGAACTTTCAGCAGATGATTCAGAATAGATCCAGATCCTGCACCGGCAAGGTTCCAGTAGGCGTGGTTGGTGATGTTGATAATGGTGGGTTTATTAGAAACTCCTTTAAAATCCATAAATAGTCGTCCCTGTTCATCCAGGGCATAATCTGCACTAATCCTTAACTCCCCTGGATAATTCTCTTCCCCATCGGGGCTGATAAGGGTGAAAACAACACCGCTTCTATTCCCTTCACTGTAGGGTGCCGCCTCCCATGTTCTGGCGTTGTAGCCCTTCTCACCGCCATGCAGATGATTTGGTCCATCATTACAGTTCAATTGATACTCTTTTCCCCCGAGGGAGAACTTCCCGGATGCAATTCTGTTGGCGAATCTGCCACAGGTGGCTCCGAGATAGCCCTCAGTGCTTAAATACCGGGATGCATCATCAAATCCAAGGATTATTTCATCAAGCCGGCCTGCTTTATCCGGTTGTTTTACCGATACGATTGTCGCTCCCCAATCACAGATACCCAGGCTGAGTCCTGAGGTATTTTCAATGGTCCATAGAGTCGCGGTATCTCCATCAGGAGTTGTTCCGAAGGGCTGTTTTTTAATGGTCATAAAACAATTATAGCAAACCTGGCGGATTAATTACGAGAAATGCCGATAATTTATTTGATGGTTTTTAGAATCTACCTGCTGTTAACAGCAATGCTTCTCATAAATTCTCCGGTTTTCTCTCAGAAAGCACCGGCTCCCGGGGAATTGGCTGCTGCGGTATCAATAGAGGATATGAATTTGATTGATTCTCTGTTACTCCGGGGTGCGGATCCTGATCAGCCTGATTCAAGAGCCGAGACAGCACTTTTATATGCCGTAAAATCCGGAAGGAATGAATTAATCACAAAAATCCTGGAAGCCGGAGCAGATCCGGATAAACCAGGCTCGGATAATCTTACCTCATTGATGGTATCTGTAAAGATGTCCCGGCAAGACCTGGTTGTTCTTCTTCTTTCCCGGGATGCCGATCCGAATCTGATTGTGGACTTTACTGAATCAGCTGCAGTCTCTGCCCTTTCTCTCGCACTTGATAGAGGAGAGTACGATATTGCCCGAATTCTGGTTGATGGCGGTGCATCTCCATTTCTGATTAGAGATTCAACAGAAAACTCACCCGATCCTCTCAGGCTTCCGGAACTGAAGGTTCCTCTTGATGCCAGAATCTGGCGGGATACGGCTCTTCTAAAGGATTCTGCCACTGAAACAGGGGCAGTTGACTGGAGAAAACTTCGGGAAGAACTTGATGATGGGCAACCGGTGGACAGCCGGAATGTCCGGAATGTAACAGCTCTGATGTCTGCCGCCTGGTATGGGAATATTCCGGCGGCCACTCTGCTGCTTCAACGTGGTGCCGATCCTCTTATAAAAGATAGATACGGCCATGATGCCCTGTGTTATGCGGCGGCGGCCGGGAAAACCGGAATCCTGAAATTATTGCTGGAAAGAATTGAGAATAGGGAAGAGCAAAGCAGAGAAGATCTCTCACGGACTGCGCTGTATTTTGCCGTGGGAAATCGGCAGCACCTGGTTCTTGATATACTGCTACAGGCTGGATTCTCCCCTGGAAGTGATGAGGAGGGAATAACTCTCTTGATGATGGCCTCCTGGCTGGGAGACCTTTATGCGGTGGAAAAACTTCTACCCCTCAGCAACGGGGGTGCAATGGATAAGGCCGGGCGAACCGCTCTCGAGTGGAGTGCCGCCGCTTTTCTCAGAGACCGGAGAACCGGGCGTGAAGTCGGCAATCCCTCTCGTGGAAGTAAAAATTATCCGGTAGCCCGCCTGCTGGCCGGCCGGCTGAGGAAACCCTGGATTTACAGTACCCAGCCCACAGCAGATATGGCTCCGGAGCTTATCAATGCGTGGTCTCCTGTCCTGAACAGCGGCGGCAGTGACAGTGGAGATGACTGGCGGGATAAACGCCCGTCTCCTGTTCCCCTGGTGCCGGGGGATGGTGATTTAACCTTCTACCGAATTCTCCGGGATGAAGAGCCGGGAATACCGTCTTACTGAATCCCATGTATAATCACGTTCATGAATGCATTTGAACGTTTTGCTGAACTTATTAAATTACAGACAGTTTCTTCTCACAGTCCCGACGATGAGGATTCTTCATTGTTCGAAAAATTTCCTCAGCGGCTTGCAGAGCTGTACCCTTCAGCGCATAAAGCCATGAAACGGGAATTTATCGGAAACCGCTCTATTGTCTATCGTTGGACAGGGACAAATACTTCGCTGAAACCTGTTCTGGGAATGGCTCATTACGATGTGGTTCCAACAGGAAATCCGGAGAGTTGGAATCGGCCGCCGTTTTCCGGAGAAATCTCCAACGGGCGTATTTATGGCCGGGGAACCCTGGATGACAAGGGGATGCTGGCGGCCTGGATGGAAGCGGCTGATCGACTGGCGGCTACCGGTTTTCAGCCTGTAAGAACTCTTTACATGGCCTTCGGCGGTGATGAGGAAACCACCGGTAGACGGGGAGCCGGCAAAATAGCGGCGGTTTTTGCAGAACGGGGGCTGCACTTTGGTTTTATTCTTGACGAGGGGGGTGCTGTTGCAACAGATCAGCTGGAGGCTTTCACCCGCAGACCGATTGCCCTGATAGGGGCGGCGGAGAAGGGTTATATCACTCTTAAACTCACATCCGAAGGTATGCCCGGCCATTCTTCGACCCCTCCGAAGCACAGTGCTATCGGACTGCTCAGTGATGCGGTCAGTGCTCTGGAGGCCCATCCTTTCCCCTTACGGCTCACCGATATACCCTCGGAAATGCTGAAAACCCTGGGGATTTCTATTGGAGGTATCAAGGGTTTTGTATTGAGGCACAACAGACTCTTCCGCCGGGTGATTCTTCAGCTGCTGGCCGAAAATCCCGGCATGGCCGGTATGGTGAGAACCACACTGGCACCGACCGTAATCCGCGGGGGTGAGAGAGATAATGTATTGCCGGAAACCGCCGAAGCCTTCGTGAATATAAGGATACTTCAAGGTGATTCATCGGCGTCAATTATTGCCCGTGTAGAAAAAATCATATCAAAATCAGTACACGGTAAAGTTGCTGTTGAAACGGTTGAAGGTTCGGCTTTTGAACCTGTTCCTATCAGCCCTACATCCGGAGTGTTCTGGAACCTTCTGAAGGAACAGGCTGAAGAAACCTGGGATGAAGTTATTGTTGCACCCTATCTGATGACTGCCCTTACCGATTCAAGATGGTATGCGCCTTTATCCCGTCACATTTACCGGTTCATACCCATGGAAGTTAGCCGGAGTGAAATGGAATGCGTGCATGCACCGAATGAATCAGTTTCTCTTGCTGCCTGGGGTAAAGCGGTAGAATACCTTGAGGGTATTATCAAAAATCTTCCCGGTGGTGATTCTGAGTGAGTACTGACGCAGTGAAAAATAACAGGAAATCCAGTATTAAAATCGGAGCCCGGGCATTTGTCCTGGCCGGTATGATTCTACTGCTGCTTATAATTGTATCGGGGATACTCACCAGAACCCTGCCTGCAGGGGAATATCAGCGTATCAGTGTTGATGGGAGAACTTCGGTTGTTAAGGATTCTTTTTCCTACCTGGATTCGGCTGAAGCGGCGCGGGTTCGAGAAACTCTGCCAATCTGGCGGTGGTTTACCGCACCGATTGAAGTTTTCTGGGGGGAAAACGGTCTGACCGTAGCTGTAATCGCCGCATTTTTGTTTTTTGTCGGGGGTTCTTTCACAATTATTGAAAATGTCGGTGTGATGGAATCCATTCTGGTAAGGGCCGTTGATAAATTTTCTGAACGAAAGTACCTGCTGATGGCCATGGTAATCGCCGTTATCATGCTTCTTTCGTCTTTTGTCGGTCTTTATGAGGGACTGCTGCCCATTGTTATATTTATCGTGCCCCTGGCTATTACCCTGGGATGGGATTCTCTAACCGGTCTGGGAATGAGCCTGCTGGCCATGGGATTCGGTTTTGCTGCAGCAGTAACAAATCCTTTTACCGTTCAGGTTCCTCAGAAGATTGCAGAACTACCGGTAAACTCGGGAGCCTGGCTCCGTATACCTTTTCTGCTGATTGCCTACGTTGTTGCCTTCGGATTAACGGCGCTCTATGCGAAAAGGATTGAAAAGAACCCTGAGAAATCTCTTTCTTTTAAAGCCGATGCCGGTTTAAAAGAACAGTTTGACAGGGAGCAGGTTCTTTCGGGTAGAGAAGAGGCGATGAAGCCTGAAATGACCCGGGCCATACTCTGGTTCGGCTATTCCATGGGGTTCGGTATTCTGCTCATGCTCGGGGCCTCTACACTGACAGCCACAGGTATCTGGCCCGGGGCTTCGGATTTATCTTTCCCTCTGCTGGCCCTGGTTTTTCTGGCTGCCGGTCTGGGGGCCGGGCATTTTGCCGGTCTTCGAGGGGTGCCTCTGGCGAAGGTTTTCTTTGGGGGAATGCTGAACATCCTCCCGGGTTTGCTGCTCATCGTTATGGCCATGGCGGTGCCTCATATCATGACCCGGGGGAAGGTGATGGATACCATTCTCTATCGAGCCGGTGAATTAATCCGGGATTCGGGACCATATTCGGCGGTTTATCTGATATTTTCAGTTACCCTTCTGATGAATTTCTTTGTATCCAGTGCCTCGGCAAAGGCCTTTCTGATGATGCCTATACTTATTCCCCTGGCGGAAATGAGCGGTATAACCCGGCAGACCACCGTGTTCGCCTTCAGTCTGGGGGATGGTTTCAGTAATATTCTCTATCCCACCAATGCTCTTTTGCTGATCGGACTGAGTTTTACAAAGGTTGGCTGGGGTACCTGGGTGAGATGGAGTATCAAAGCCCAGGCCATTATGGCTGGTTTTGCGGTTTTATTTCTGGCGATAGCGGTAAAAGTGGGTTTTGGACCCTTTTAACCGTTGGATTAACCGGCTTCTTTGATGGAGAGTCCCAGACGTCCCCGTTTACGGTCTATCTCCATCACCTTCACAGTTACCTGCTGGTTTACCGAGAGCAGCTCCGAGGGATCGGAAACGTAGCGGTCGGCAATCTGGCTGATATGTACCAGTCCGTCCCGGTGGGCTCCCACATCCACAAAGGCGCCGAAGGCGGTAACGTTGGTAACAATACCCGGGAGAACCATCCCTTTCTCAACATCATCCAGGGAGCGGATGCGTTCATCAAAGCTGAATAGCTCAAAAGTGCCCCGGGGGTCTCTCCCCGGCCTGGCCAGTTCGGCCATGATGTCCTTCAAGGTGGGGAGGCCCGCTCCTTCGGATTCTGAACTGTACTCTTCCAGGCGGATTTGTTTTCTCAAGGCCTCAGGCTTCGGGCCGGAACCGATGAGTTCGGCAACACTCACATCCAGATCTGCCGCCATTTTCTTTACCAGGGGGTAGCGTTCCGGATGAACGGCACTGGAATCCAGGGGGTTGGAAGATTCTCTGATGCGGAGAAAACCGGCAGCCTGCTCAAAAGCTTTAGCACCCAGCCGGGGTACTTTGAGCAGTTGGGAACGTTTTGAATACGGACCGTTGTCTTCCCGGTACTTCACGATACTCTGAGCAAGCCCCGCCCCCAGTCCTGAAACCCGGGAGAGTAGAGCGGCACTGGCGGAGTTCAGTTCAACCCCTACGGCATTGACCGCCGATTTTACCGTATCATCCAGAGACAGGGAGAGAGCTTTGGCGTCCACATCGTGTTGGTACTGCCCCACACCGATGGCCTCAGGTTCAATTTTCACCAGCTCCGCCAGAGGATCCTGAAGCCGCCGTCCGATGGAAACCGCACCCCGGATGGTAATATCCAGATCTCCGAACTCTCTTCGGGCCTCCTTTGAAGCCGAGTACACCGAAGCACCACGTTCATCCACCGATATCACAGTTTTTCCGGGACAGCTTTTCTGAATAAACTCCTGGGTTTCCCGGCCGGCTGTTCCGTTTCCTACGGCAAAAACTTCCGCCCGGTATTTTTCAGAAAGTTTTTGAAGCATTTCTGAGGCAGCCTGCCTGGCGTTTTCAGAACCTTCGGGGTGAATAACCCCGTGGTCCAGAAGTTTCCCGAGGGAATCAAGTGCGGCAACTTTTCCTCCGGTCCGGTATCCCGGGTCTACAGCGATAAGAGCTCTGGTTCCAAGAGGTGGGGAGAGGAGCATATTTTCAAGATTCCTGGTAAATACCTTGATGGCCGCAGCATCGGCTCTTTCTTTGAGTTCTTTTAAAAGGTCAGTTTCCAGGCCGGGGGCCATCAGACGGTTCCATCCGTCTTTAATGGCCAGTTTTACCTGTTCTGCACAGGCTCCCCGGCCTTTGACAATTCTACGTTCCAACCATTCAACGGCCTGTTCTTCCTCCAGCCGGGCCTTCACTCTCAGGTAGCCTTCTTTGCCTCCTCTGAGAACAGCAAGGATGCGGTGGGAGGGAACCCGGGATATCTTTTCAGAGTAGTCGAAGTAATCCATGTAAACGGAAGCTTCTTCATCCTCTACTCTTTTGGCAATTACCTTTGCCGTGAGAAATCCCCGCTCTCGGCTCATTTTTCTCAGAGCTGAGCGGTACCCGGCATCTTCACTGAAGCCTTCGGCAAGTATGTCCCTGGCACCGGAGAGGGCTTCTTCAGGATTCCCGTATTTTGCTGTGTCTGGTTCAGCGTTCTGTTTGTTGAGCAGGAACTCAGCAAGAGGTTCAAATCCAGCCTCTTTTGCCGCCATGGCCCGGGTTCGCCTTTTGGGGCGGTGGGGGAGATAAATATCTTCCAGAGCGGTTTTCGTAACGGCACTTTGAACGGCCTTTTCAAGATCCGCCGAGAGGAGGTCACGTTCAGTAAGAGATTTAAGAATGACATTCCGCCGGGCATCCAGTTCCCTTTGAGCATGAACTTTATCCCGCAGGGCAATGAGCTGAACTTCATCCATATTTCCGGTTATCTCTTTACGGTAACGGGCGATAAATGGAATTGTCGCACCTTCATCAAGAAGTTTGACGGCTTCCAGGGTATTATGAGCGGGATTTTTATTCATAGTAGCATCATAAACGAGAGTTATGCCGGCGAAAATCCCGAAAGGACTTAAAATACTCTCTTTGAGTTCTCGGTCTTTTGGGTTAAACTGCCGGTGTGAAGATTGATAAAACAACCTACAGCCGCAATGTCCAGTCCCTGGGGAATCACGAGATTATCTTTCGTGAAGGTGATATGGGAAAACACATGTACGTTATCCTGGACGGCAATGTGGAAATCCGCAAGCGCACCGGTGAGAAAACCACCCGGACCATGATTACCCTGAAGAAAGGGGACATTTTCGGAGAAATGGCCGTTGTGGAAGGCAAGGGACGCTCTGCTACAGCCATTGCCTGTTCAGACTGTCGTCTTCTCCGTCTTGATGAAGCTGCTTTTTACGACCTGGTGAAGCAAAACTCCGACTTTGCAGTGAAGATGATAAAGACCCTTTCCTCCCGGTTGCGCAGTGCCGACAACCTCATCGAAGAGGTGATGGGCTCGGATGTGGATAAACAGGTATTTTTGGGAATTGGAGAGTTTTTAAAAAGTCAGGGTGAACTATCCCAGGGTGAATCAGTGGCTTTCAGCGGCCCGGAACTCTGCAGCTGGGCATCCCGGCATCTGGGTGTCCCTGAACAGCAGGCTGAAGAAGCACTGACACGTCTACTGGAGAAACGTTTTCTCCAGAAGAAATCCGATGCCTCATCCGGAGACCTGATTACCATCAGCAAACGGGTACTGCTCAGGATCATTTAGTCGGGATATTCAGCAGGTGATTCACATGAAATCAGATACAGAGGCAATCGTATCCCGGCTCAGTGAGGCCAGGGAAGCCTACTACAATACGGATAAACCGATAATCGGTGATGTGGAGTTTGATGCTCTGGAGGAAGAGCTTCGAGTTCTGGATCCGAACCACCCGTATTTCTCTTCGGTGGGAATCTTCAGCGGGGCCGAAATCGGTAATACCGGGAAAATCCGGCATAAGGTTCCCATGCTCTCCATGGGCAAGGCGAAAAAACTGGAAGAAGTGGATAAATGGCTGCTCAGGCTGAACCTTGCCCCGGGAGCTGCTTTGACGGTTCAGCCTAAGATTGATGGTCTATCAGCCAGTCTCTACTACAAAGAGGGACGGTTAGTTTACGTTGCCACCAGGGGAGACGGTGTGGTTGGCGGGGATATCAGTCATATTGCACCTTATGTTGAAGATATCCCTTCCTCTATTTCATTCACCCGCCGTCCGGTGGAAATCCGGGGAGAACTTCACCTTCCCAAAGATACGAAATACGATACGGGCGGAAAGCCTCTACGGAATAACTGTGTGGGCCTGATTAACCGTAAGGACGACCGGGACGATCTGCACTATGTGCGCTTTCTGGCCTATCAGATTGTCTGGCCCGGGGAAGATTCCGGGGGGAATCCCATGGGCATTGGCGACAAACGGCATCCGGATGAGCGGTTGTTTTCCGAATCAGGAAAGATAGATCTTCTCAAAGACAACGGTTTTTATACCTTTGAAAAGTGGCTGCTGACTGCCGAAGATACCCCGGAGCTGAGTGCCTCGGCTGCTGCAGAAGATCTGATGCGGCAGATCGGAGAAGTGTACGATGAGTATATCAGCCGCCTTCGGGATGAATGGAACTACGAAACCGACGGCCTGATTATCGTAGTTGATGATAACCACCTTCACGATGAAATCGATGAAAGATGGGTGGTAGACCATCATCATCATTATGCCCTGGCCTTCAAACCGCCATCCCGGGGGGCGTTAACCGCACTTAAAGACATCATCTGGCAGCTCAGCCGCCAGGGAAATCTCACTCCGGTAGCCGTTTTTGAACCGGTTCATCTGGGCGGGGCCACATTGGAACGGGCCAGCCTGCACAACGCCGATAATGTTCGGCGCCTTAAACTCTCCACCGGGGATAAAATTCGGGTGGAACGGGCCAACGATGTAATTCCCTATGTGCGTTCCAATACCTCAGCCGATGGCCGGGCTGATGATTTTCAGGATGAGAGTCTCTGGCCGGAGGTTTGTCCCTCCTGCGCTTCTGTTCCTGTGGAACGGGGGGTACACATCGCCTGCCCGAATCCCGAATGCCGGGACAGGGTGCTGCAATCCATACTCTTCTGGGTGCGGCAGGCGGAAATGGATCAGGTGGCTCTTAAATCCCTGGAAGCCCTCTACGATGCCGGAAAGCTGCGAACCATCCATAATCTTTATACCCTTGAAGCCGCTGATTTTGACGGCATGGAGGGTTTCGGCGAAAAGAAAATCGGGAACTTTCTGGAACAGGTAGCTTCGGCAAAGGATCTTACGGCTCCTGAACTTATCTCCAGACTGGGTATCCCCATGGTACAGAAAAAGGCCCTTTCCCGGCTGGGAATCAGCACCTTGGAGGATTTTCTCTCTTTTGATGATGAATCCTACGTTATCGGAAAGAGAATTGTCGATTGGAAGGCAGAGCCTGGAAATATTGAGTTTTTGAATCAGCTTCTCACCGTTGTAGCGATTCGGGAAACCGTCGCTGTCGGAAAGCGCCGGGGTGTTCTCTGCCTTACAGGAAAGGCGCCTGTTTCCCGTAAGGCCCTGGTTTCCGCCCTGGAAGAAAAAGGCTGGACGGTGGCTGGGGCGGTAACGAAGGACACGGTGAAAGTGGTGTGCGATAATCCTTCAGGAACTTCCACGAAGCTTAAAAAGGCCCGGGATGCCGGGATTGAGATTGTAACATACGAGGATTTTTTAATCGAAGAAGGGCTGGGCAGCCTTTAACTCTCCATCTTGCTCCCCGAATCCGAAAACAGCCAGTTTAAAAACTTCCAACCTGAAAACGCTCACCCCTCTCACCGTTGCCCGGGCCCTGGGGGCAGCTCAGTTCCTCCCGGGATTTTGCCAATGATAATGAGAAGTGAATCGTTACCGAACTATTAATGACTGCCGTCTTCGGGGTGTTGCCGAGACGGCTCAGGCCGAAAGGCTCACCGGCCTGATTCACGGAATGGACTGGTCGGTTTTCACTAAAAACGGCACTGACGCCACCACCCTTGCAGTGCCTCTTGCACGTGTAAAAACCGGAAAAACTTACGTGCTTATGGCCAAAGGAGCTTATCACGGACCGGCCAACTGGAGGCTCTTTTCACCGAGTTGAAAGGGCAGATTGCCGGTGTAATCTTTACGCCATACCACCATGTCACATGGGGGGATCAGATTATGCCCCCTGCTGGCTGGCACGAAGAGGTGAGGCGCCTCTGCGACTCTGAGGGCGCCCTCTTCATTATGGACGACATCCGGGCCAATTTCTGTCTCAGCATCAACGGCTCACATACTGTGACGGGAGTCCGCCAGGACATGGTTACCATGGATAAATCCCTGGCCAGCGGTTACCCCATCGGGGTACTGAGGGAAGTGAAGGATTGAAGAAAACCGCATCGGGATTCTTTATCACCGGTACCTTCTGGACCTCCACCGTTCCCTATATTGCCGCCCTGGCTTCTCTGAATGAAATGGAGAAACCGGATGTTGTTTCCCACATCAATGCCATGGGCCTGCGGCTTGAAGACGGGCTGAAATCCGCTGCCGCTGATGCAGGATACAACGTCAGTTTAACCGGTCCGGATGCCATCCCCTTTATGATGTTCTCAGACGATCCGGACCTCTGGCAAAACCAGGAGTTCAGCGCCCGGATGGCGGCAAAAGGGGTGTACATGCATCCCCATCATAACTGGTTTTTATCATTGGCTCATAAAGAGGCGGATATTGATGAGACTGTGGAAAAAGTTCGTGATGCCTTCGGGGAAGTCCGGGAGACTCTGGATAAATAACACCGGGATTCTGGACTTTTTATGTAGAATCCCTTACTCTTGAAGTAAGAAAAATTCATCCTTACATATTTTCGCCTGGAGGTTTGGATGTTGACGGCAAAAGTAACAACAAAGGGACAGATTACAATCCCGAAAGCGGTAAGGGATAAACTCGGGCTCTCTCCAGGAGAAAGACTACTTTTTAAAGAAGAAAATGATGAGTTTGTTATAAAAAAAATTGTCCTGAAATCTTCCCTTGATAAATGGGTTGGTTATTTGAATAAGAGCGAGACAACAAGCTCTGATGAGATTGTGGATGAGCTCAGAGGGTAATGATAACAGCTATTGATACAAACATCATACTGGATATTCTCATACCGGATAAACTTTACGCAGAGGGCTCGAAGTATCTGTTAGAAAAATACAGAGAGAAGGGTAAACTGCAGATTTGTGAAATTGTTTTCTCAGAGCTGGTATCCCAATTTTCTTCTGCAGATGAGTTGGAGCTTTTCCTGGAGGATGCAGGTATAGCTCTTCAGACATCGGGTAGAGAATCCCTTTCAATGGCCGGTGAACGCTGGAAAGAGTATGCAGCATTGAGATCGAAATCTCTGCAATGTAATGAATGCGGTAGAATATTAAGAATTGAATGCCCGGATTGTGGTGCTGCAATTTCATGCCGGCAGCATATCCTCAGTGACTTTTTGATCGGAGCTAATGCCCTTACACATGCGGACTTAATCCTGTCCCGGGATAGAGGCTATTACAAAACCTATTTCAGCGATTTACAGGTTGTA
>QNBK01000041.1 GCA_003644105.1 Spirochaetota bacterium
GGGACGGCTGGAGGAGATGGGCATCAAGCTGGCGGGAATTCAGGGAACCGAACTCCCGAAGGCTGATGCGAAACTCTCCCTTATCTATGCCGGCGATCACGGTGTAACCGCCGAGGGGGTGAGTGCCTCCCCACCTTTCGTAACAGCAATTATGGTGAAGGCCTTCTGCGCCGGTAAAGCAGGTATAAACGTCCTGGCCGGCATAACCGGTGCCCAGGTAAAAGTAATCGATGTGGGTGTGGCCACCCCTTATGAAGAACCGGCAGGATTGATTGTCCGGCGTATCAGAAAAGGAACCGGCAATATCCGGGTGGAAGAAGCCATGACCCGGGAAGAGGCCCTGCTGGCCGTTGCCGCCGGGATTGAAACCACCGTGAATGCCATAGCCGAAACCGGGGCGAATATCATCGGTATCGGTGAGATGGGCATCGGCAATACCACCTCGGCTGCCGCTCTGACGGCGGTGTTTACCCACCGTGATCCGGCAACAGTAACCGGGGGCGGCACCGGAATAGGTGACGCCAGTGTTAAAAGAAAGATTAAAATCATCAAGGAAGCCATTGAACTCCACCAGCCGGACACCGCCGACCCCATCGGAGTGATATCTAAAATCGGAGGGTTGGAAATTGCCGCTATGTGCGGTGCCATGCTCGCCGCCGCGGCGGGGGACGCCCTGGTACTTATCGACGGGTTTATCAGCGGCGCCGGGGCGTTGTGCGCCTTTGCCATGGCCCCGGTGGTGAGGGAGAGAATGGTACTGAGCCATCTCTCGGCTGAGAGGGGGCATCGGGCCATGGCGGCGAAGCTGGAGCTTAAGCCCCTGCTGGATCTGGGTTTACGCCTGGGAGAAGGTACCGGCGCCGCGATGGCGATGCCCCTGATTGAGGCCGGTGCGGCCCTGTTAAGCGGTATGGGGACCCTGGAAGAAGAGCTGGTTAAGCTGCAGGACCCCTCATGAGAGCCCTGGCGGAAGCCCTTCGCTTTCTCTCCATCATTCCCGTTCCCGGCCGTCCACCGAAAAAAACCTCAATTGTTCTGGCTGTCTATCCCTGGGCCGGAGCTATCCTGGGTATCATTGCCGCAGTTGCCGCATGGGCTTTTGGGTGGATTTTCTCACCGGCAGGAGTTGCTGTGGTTGCCGTTGCCGTCCGTATCGCTATTTCAGGAGGGCTGCATATGGACGGCCTTGCCGATCTGGCCGACGGGATGGGCGGTGGACGAAACCGGGAAAAACGCCTGGCCATTATGTCAGACAGCCGCTTAGGTTCCTTTGGTGCCCTGGCTCTTCTGATGATGACTGTCCTGCAGATAACGGTAATCGCCGAACTGCTGATGATTTCAGAAAGCCTGAAACCCTTGCAGTCCCTTTTTCCTCTCATCTTCGCCCCGGCCCTCTCCCGTGGTATAATCCCCTTAATGATGAAGGTATTTCCCTCAGCCCGGCCCGGGGGTATGGGAGACAGAATCCGTAGCTCAGCCAGTCCGGCCGTCGTAATTACGGCCCTGGTTTCGGTATTGTTCATCGCCGTGTTCTTTTACGGAATTGCCGGTATTGTGTTAACCGCAGGGGTAACTCTTCTTGTCCTGGCCGGCGCAGCTCGAATCTCAAAGCAGCTGGGGGGACTCACCGGAGATATCTACGGCGCCCTGATTGAAACCGCCGACCTGCTGGCCCTGTTCGGGGTTCTCCTACTTTACCGTTTCAATCTGTCCACTCCGGGACTGATGAGCCTGATAACATGAACGAGATACTCCTCCTGCGGCATGCCGAACCGGAATCTGCCGGTTTGTACATAGGCCGGGGGAGTAATCCGGAACTGAGTTGCGACGGAAGGAAAAGAGCCGAAGAAATTACCCGGTACCTGGTTCATGAAAAGCCCGAAAGACTGTATTCCAGTCCGCTGAAAAGGGCCCGGGAAACCATTACACCTACAGCTGAAAAAACCGGCCTTGATACTGTAATATCAGAAGGTCTTTCGGAAATGGATTTCGGAGACTGGGAAGGACTGGGCTGGAAGGAAATTGAACGGCGGGACCCCAATCTCTGGCATTCATGGCTGGATAACCCCTGGAAAGTTCCTCCTCCGGGAGGAGAAACCCTCAAAGAACTGAAGGAACGTGTTATCAGCTCATTAAACCAGATACTTATCAGCCACCCCGGAGAGAAAATTCTCATTGCCACTCATGGCGGACCGATCCGGACCATCCTGGGACATGCCCTGGCCCTGGAACCCTCGGCATTCTGGAGTGTGGGTATCGATTATGCCTGTCTCTGCCGTTTCCGGCAGCAGCCGTTAGGGGCTCTGGATCTGCTTCAGTGGAATGTTCCTCTGAAATAATAGACACATGTCTGAAATACTCATTTGAATTAACGGAAAATCTTTCAAAATTAGTATTATTAGTAATCCCGAAAACGCGCCAGAGGTCATTTAATAAGGAATATATTTAGATATATCTCAATGTAATTATATTTATTGACCTATACCGCAATCAGGACTACTCTGTAGCAATGTGTGGAGACGACCCCAATGTGCCCATGTTCCAGGCGCTCAAAGACGGCCGAAGAACCTTCAGAGAAGTGGCTGAAGAGCTGGGAATCACCGAAAACACCGTCCGGGCCCGATACAAGAAACTCATTGACGCCGGAGTGCTGGAAGTAACGGCTCTGGTGAACCCGGAAATGATTGAGGGGCACCAGACCGCCATGGTGGGGATGAAGGTGAAATCCGCCGACCTGCTCAGCGCCGGTAAGAGGATTGCCGGGTTAAGAGGTGTTATCAGTGTTCGGGTTGTTACCGGACGCTACGATCTCCTGGTTGAAATCCTGCTGAAAGAGGGCTTCGGCCTCTTGGAATTTTTTACCGAAGAACTGGCTTCTGTGGACGATGTCCAGGATTTTGAAACCTTCGTGGTGTATAAATCCTTCGGTCATCTGGTTCCCTATGTACTGTAATTTTTCAACTCAGGAGGCTCCGTTATGGGAGAAGGTAATTTGAAGAAAACACCCCTGCATCCGCTTTACTCTGTACGTCCGGGTGTTAAAATGGTGGATTTCGGCGGCTGGGATATGCCGGTGCAATTCGCAAACGGTATTCTTGCCGAGCACAAGGCGGTTCGGGAAAAAGTCGGACTTTTTGATGTCTCCCACATGGGAGAGATTACCGTCAAAGGCCCCGAGGCCCTCATCTTTCTGGACCGGCTGGTTACCAACCGCATTGCAGGAGCGGGAATCGGACAGTGTATCTATTCCCCTATGTGCCGGGAAGACGGCGGAACGGTTGACGATCTTCTTGTCTATGTAATGGGAAAGGATGACTACCTTCTGGTGGTGAACGCCTCGAACACCGACAAAGATTTTGACTGGATAACCGGGCAGCTGAAGGCCTTCGGCTTTGATGCCAGGGCTGTGAATGTTTCCGCCCAGTGGGCACAGCTGGCCCTGCAGGGTCCCGACGCGGTGAAACTCCTCACTCCTTTTGTCAAGGATTTAAACCCCGGTGATGTTAAATACTACACCCATGCCGGCACGGTGAAGGTGGCGGGGATTGATGTCCTGCTCTCAAGAACCGGCTACACCGGGGAAGACGGGTTTGAGCTCTACTGTGCAGCCGCTGATGCAGCGGCCCTGTGGAAAGTCCTGGAAGATGCCGGGGCTGAGCCTTGCGGCCTTGGAGCCCGGGACGTCCTCCGGCTGGAGGCCAGACTACCCCTTTACGGTCATGAACTCAAAGATGATATCAGCCCTCTGGAAGCCGGTATCGGATTCTTTGTCAAACTGGATAAAGAGGATTTCAACGGAAAGAAGGTGATGGCCGCTCAGAAAGAGAACGGCATCCCCAGACGGGTGTACGGACTTGAAATGACCCAGGCCGGAGTGGCCCGGGAAGGTTATGAAGTTTTCCCATCGGGAGCAGCCGACGGATCCGAAGCTCTGGGAAAAGTAACCAGCGGCGGGCGGTCCCCCATCCGGGAGAGTTTTATTGCCCTGGCCCTGCTTAAAAGAGGGTCAGTTAAAATCGGAGACAACGTGGAAGTGGAAATTCGCGGAAAACGCAAGTCTGCAGTTATCGTAAAAACACCGTTTTATAAACGGGGATAAATAGAGAAACCAAGGAGTAATGCAATGAACGTACCTGAAAACCTGAAGTACACTGAGTCTCATGAATGGATTCGCGTCGAAGGAGATGTAGCGGTAATCGGTATTACCGACTACGCCCAGGACGCCCTGGGTGATATCGTCTATGTGGAAATGCCCGATGCCGATCTGGCGGTAACCAAGGGTGATGAGGCTGTCAATATTGAATCGGTAAAGGTGGCTGAGGCAGTATATGCCCCGGTTTCCGGCGCAGTGAAAGATATCAACGACGATCTGGAAGAAACTCCGGAACTCATCAACAAGGATGCTTACGGCACTTTTATCTACAGTATAGCCATGTCCGACCCCTCGGAGCTGGATGGTTATATGGATGCCGCCGGATACAAAGCTTTCCTGGAAGCACAGGAATGATGGTATAAACATATGATCCCATACCTCCCGCATTCCGAAGCCGAAATAGAGGCTATGCTGAAGAAAATCGGCGTATCCTCTATTGAAGATTTATTCTCCGATGTTCCTGAGGCGGTCCGATTTTCCAAACCTCTGAACATGCCCGACTCCATGGCCGAAGCCGATGTGTTCTCAGAAATGGGACGAATGGCCGAGATGAACAAGACAAAGCTGCTGTTCACCGGCGGTGGTCAGTACGACCATGCCATCCCCTCGGTTGTTCCTCATCTGACAGGACGCTCGGAGTTCGTTACAGCCTACACCCCCTACCAGCCTGAAATGTCTCAGGGGATTCTCCAGGTGTTATTTGAGTTTCAGTCTGCCATTGCAGAGATAACCGGTCTCCCGGTATCCAACGCCTCTCTCTACGACGGCCATACCGCCGCATCGGAAGCCTGTACCATGGCGTTGAACGCCAGACGAAAGGCCCATATCATGCTGGTGGCCGGAACCATTCACCCCCATACCTGGACTGTACTCAACAGTTACTTCGGCGATCTGGATGTTGAGCTCGTAAAACTCCAGGAGACGGCCGGACGAGTGGAACTGAAAACCCTTACCGCCGCTCTTGAAAAAGACGGGGACAAAGTGGCCGGTGTTCTGGTGCAGACTCCCAATTTCTACGGAGCCCTGGAAGACTTGAGCGGCTGGGGCGATGCCGTCCATGAGGCCGGGGCCAAGCTGATAATCTCGGCTCACCCCCTCTCCCTGGGAGTTCTTACCTCCCCTGCCGAATGGGGCGCGGATATCGCCATCGGCGACACCCAGCCACTGGGCCTGCCTCCCTACTTCGGCGGACCCTCTGCGGGCTATATCGCATGTGATAAAAGTATGATGCGCCGGATGCCCGGACGCATTGTCGGTGAAACCACCGATGCCGATGGAAAAAGAGCCTTTGTTCTTACCCTTCAGGCCCGGGAACAGCACATAAAAAGAGAGCGGGCCACCAGCAATATCTGCTCAAACCAGTCTCTTGCAGCCCTGGCCAACACCATTTACATGGTGGCTATCGGTCCGGGGGGCTTTTCAGAGGTATCCGAAAGGAATCTGAACGCCGCAGCTTCCCTCCGGGTGCGCTTAACCGGTGATTTAAAACTGGAAGACTACAGCGGTGGTGCGGTATTCAACGAGTTCACCGTGAAGATTCCGGTTTCCAGGGAGAAGTGGCTGGCACCTTTTGAAGCGGCCGGCATTGCTCCGGGATTTTTCCCAAACAATCTTGATTCCTCTCTACCGGAAAACCTCTTTACCATTGCGGTAACTGAAAAACGGACGGCCGCAGAATTGGAGCGCTACATTGAATGTGCCAGGGAGGCTCTTGGATGAAAATTGAACCTGATCAGTTGACAGCTTTTGAAGGAACCAGACCCGGAGCACCGGGTTACAGATTTCCCGATGCCGATATTCCCACTGGAAAAGCTTCAGTACCAGGCACACTGCGCCGGAAAACACCGGCGGCATTACCGGAACTGAGTGAAATCGAGACCGTAAGGCATTTTACCAATCTCTCCAGAAGGAATTTCGGTGTGGATCTGGGGTTCTACCCCCTGGGCTCCTGTACTATGAAGTACAATCCCAAGCTCAACGAGGATACCGCAGCCTTGAGTGGTTTCTCTGCACTGCACCCCCTGCAGTCTGATGAAGATTCTCAGGGTGTTCTTGAGATGAACGGCCGTTTAATCGAGGGTTTGTGCGAAATAACCGGCATGGCCGGGGGAACCCTGCAGCCCATGGCCGGTGCCCACGGGGAATTCACCGGAATGAAACTCTTCCGGGCTGCATTCAGAGCACGGAGAGAAGAGAAACGTACAAGGCTTTTAATCCCCGACAGCTCCCACGGCACCAACCCTGCCAGTGCCCATCTGGCCGGTTTCGATGTGGTAACCATTCCATCAGGAGCCGACGGGATGCTGGATCCTTCAGCCCTGGATCCCTATCTTGACGACACCCTGGCGGGCATCATGCTCACCAATCCCAGCACTCTGGGTCTCTTTGAAACCAGTATCCAGGAAGTGGCAGACAAGATTCACGGTGCCGGGGGACTGCTCTACTACGATGGAGCCAACCTGAACGCCGTTATGGGACGAACCCGCCCGGGAGACATGGGTTTTGATGTGGTTCATATCAACCTGCATAAAACCTTCAGTACTCCCCATGGCGGCGGCGGCCCGGGTGCAGGACCGGTGCTTGTAAAAGAAGATCTGCTTCCCTTCCTCCCGGTTCCAGTAATGGTGAGAGCGGGAGATGGATGGAAGAGGGACTGGGACCGTCCACAGAGCATCGGTAAGGTTTCCGGCTGGTATGGAAACACCGCGGTTCTGGTAAGGGCATTCACCTACATGCTCTCCATGGGCGGAAACGGCCTGAAGAGGGCCTCGGATCTGGCGGTACTTAACGCCAACTACCTGCTGGCATCATTGAAGGACGTATACAACGCCCCCTATCCCGGCCCATGCAAGCATGAGTTTGTTCTTTCTGCCAAAAAGCTCAAAGATACAACAGGTATTGCTGCCATGGATATCGCCAAGGGTCTCGTTGAGAACGGGATACACCCGCCAACAGTGTACTTCCCCCTCATCGTTCACGAGTGCATGATGATTGAACCCACGGAAACCGAGACAAAGGACTCTTTGGACCATTTTGTGGATGTGATGAAGGAATTAAGAGAGCTTGCTGATACTGACCCCGAAGCCCTGCACCAGATGCCTCAAAGTACGGTTGTACGCCGAGTTGATGAGGTTCGGGCGGCCCGGAGCCCGGTTCTCAGTCATATGATGATCGGGGACAGGCCGGACTGATTTCTAAAGACATAGCCGCCGGTGCACAGCCGGCGGTTTTTCTTTTTCAGTACGTTCCGCTTTGCTGCACTTCGCATACCCATCATACAGATGAGTTCTTTATCTTTTGTGAATGATCCATCTCGAAGATTGTTAATCTCCCGTCATAACCATTCCAATATTTCATGAACGCTCCGGTATCAATATCCAATACAGATCCGAGCTGTACAGGATTCCTGTTGATTGTGTGCCCGGTGAAGACTATTTTAATTCCTTCAATAATCTCGTTGTAACTCCTGTAACGCCGCCACAGGATTAATTCTCTGTACCAATCAGCATTCTGCACAAAGTCATCCCAACTGATACCTCTCGGTACAACGGAATGCACGATACCATATTGACCAACCTGGATTACCAGAGGCAGCTTCTGAATCAAGAAAATGTACTGTTCAATCCATTCTGCTGACTGATTCTGAATCCATTTCCCTCCGTTCTGATTATGCCAATAAACTGGAGCTTCATTATCCCTGTAGCACTGAAGAATCATGTCTTCATGGTTTCCTAAAACAGAGAAGAACCAATCGGCTTTCAGGAAGTGGATTGCACGGCTGGATTCCGGCCCTCTGTCAGTGAGGTCACCCACACAAAACATCCTGTCCGTTTCGGTATCAAAATTAATCTTCCTCATGCCCTCTTCAAGGTCTGAGTAACAGCCATGGATATCACCACATACGAAATCACGGCCGTTTTCGTTTGGATCGTACTTTTGGAATGTCATCACACCACCAGATCAGTTCAGGGTACCTCGTAATTAAGGATACATTGTATCACTTTGTGTATCGATGAAACTAATCTCCGGTTTTCAGCTGCATCCTGAGATCTGTTCCTTACAATTCTTATGGTGAGGTTTTAAAAGGAGTTGAGACTGATGGGCAGTAAGGTGTTTTTTCCTCAAAGACACTCAAACAACCGTGTCCGGAAAAACAAGGTTAAGGTCAGACAGGAGATTACCTGAACTCTTAACAAATTATCCCACAGTCTTCATTACTTTTAATCTTTTACGCACCCGGTCCCATAATCAGATTGGGAATGAACATGACAAGATCTGGAATGAAGGTAACCATGAGCAGGACGATAATCATCATGACATAGAGGGGAAGCATTCCCTTTGTTGCTTTCTCAATTGATATTTTCCCAATCGCACAGCCGACAAAAAGAGCAGAGCCCACAGGTGGTGTCGTTAAACCGATACCCAGATTCAAAATAAGCATGACGCCGAACTGAATGGGACTCATACCGAGAGAGCCGACAACAACAGGATAGAGGATTGGTGTTGTTATCAGAATTAACGGAGCCATATCCATTATCGTTCCCAGAAATATCAGCAGAACATTGATTAATAAGAGCAGTAATATTCTATTCTCAGTTATTGTCAGAAGAACAGATGTGGCGGCAGCAGGGATTTTCAGATAGGCCAGAAGCCAACCGAAGGCACTTGCAGCTGCGATTAGGCTCATTACCATGGCCAGCGTTTTCAGAGATGAATACAAAATACCAACAAACCTGCTGAGGGGAATCTCCCTGTAAACAAAAAAAGTAATAATGAAAGCGTAGAGACAGGCAATCGCTGCGGACTCTGTCGCGGTAAAGACTCCGGAGATTACTCCTCCAATTATTATAATTGCAGTAAAAAGTCCAAGAACCGCATCCTTTGAAATTCGAAAAGATTCCCTCAGGCTGTAACGTTGTTCTTTCGGGTATTTACGAATAGATGCAATGATAAAACTGATTATCATCAGCGAGATACCCAGTATCACGCCTGGTATAATCCCCCCGAGAAAAAGCCGGCCGACAGAGACTCCCCCTGCAGCCATTGCATAGATAATCATGTTATGGCTGGGAGGGATTATAACACCCTGACAGGCACTGGTTACTGTGATGCCGACAGAAAAGTCCGCATCGTAACCCTTTTTCTTCATCATGGGTATCATCATCGTACCGATGGAAGAGACATCAGCAACTGCGGAACCTGAGATTCCACCAAAAAACATACTGGCCAGAACATTTACCTGAGCCAGGCCTCCACGTACTCTTCCGATCAGGATATTTGAGAATTCAATAAGCCTCCGGGAGATTCCTCCCTGGCTCATTATTTCACCGGCAAGAATAAAAAATGGTATCGCCAGAAGAGAAAAGGAATTCACACCCTGTATCATCCTTTGAACTATGGCCAGCAAGGGTATGTTGAGATAAAGAGCTGTTACGATAGAAGAAATTGCGAGGGTAAAGGTAATGGGTACTCTGAGAATCAGTAATAGTGCAAATAAGCCAAGGAGAATTGTTGATGCAAAGTTCGGATTACCCATTGTGTTCTCCCTGGGTAAAGATAGCTTCAATCTCTTCGGGATTATCCTCAATCCCGAAAATATCCATCAGTGCTTCCGATGCGATTAAAACAGCCGATATCGGGAGTATCAGATACAGGATGGAACTGGGCCATTCAGTAGCCGGCATTATCGAAGTACTTGTGAATTGAACCAGTTTGATTCCATAGATTAAGAAAACAACAGCAATTATTAAGATGACAAAATCTTTCATAAAAATCAGAAATCCATCTAATTTCCCGGGGAGCTTTTTCGGCAGCAGATGCAGGCTTATATGAAGTCCCTGTTTTACTCCTACTGCCATTGCGATAAAAGTAAACCAGACCATCAGAAGTTTTGCAACTTCTTCACCCCAACGCAATCCGGAGTTGAGGACATATCGCATAAAAACATTAATTATGATGATGATACACATTCCAACCAACAGGACCATAGCAAGGTAAATTGATCCGATATGTATCCGGTTCATAAGCTGCGATATCCTGGCTTTAATATTGTTCATATGGACCTCTCTACTTTGGAAATGATAACTATAACATATCAGGTGAATAGGGATGAATTTCTATTTCGGAAATGCCGGTAAAAAACTTGAGAGCTGATATACACCAGCTCTCAAGTGAATATTCATGAAATTTTATTACACTGAATAAGTTATTTTCCTACAGCTCTGACTTTTGCGACGACGTCCTGAAGGTCGTCTGACAGCGCATCATAAAGAGGCTGCATGGCCGCCTGGAATTCTGCATTATCAGGAAGTCGGTAAATCTCGTTGCCATTGGCAATGACTGCATCTTCTGCGACTTTTTCATAATCGGCCCATGCCTTGATCTGGAAGGCCATACTGTCTTTTGCTGCCTGCTTGATGATTTTCTGATCTTCAGCAGAAAGCTTATCCATTGAAATCTTGCTGGCAATTGTAATCTCAGGGACTCTTGTATGCTCGTCCAGAGTATAATAACCGGCAACCTCAAAGTGGCTTGTTGAATAGTAACTGGGCCAGTTGTTTTCTGCTCCGTCAATAACCCCGGTCTGAATGGCGGAATAGACTTCGCCAAAAGGCATCGGTGTTGCAACAGCTCCGAGAGCTTCAACAAGACCCACCATCAGCGCACTTTCCTGTACTCTGATTTTAAGACCTGATAAATCGTCAACAGTTTTAATGGGACGAACAGAATTGTAGAAACTTCTCGCACCTGAATCGAACCAGGAGAGGCCTACAAATCCGGCAGGAATAAGACTATCAAGGAATTCATCTCCAATGGGACTGTTCAGAACTTCCCACATATGTTCAGGGCTACGATATAAATAAGGCATCTGGAGAGCATTGAAGTCAGGGGCAAAAGCTGCGAGAGGAGAAATGCTTACCCTTGTAAAATCAATGGCACCGAACTGAACCTGTTCAATAACGGCCCTTTCTTCACCAAGCTGAGAACCAGGATAAACTTCAATCTTGATTCTGCCGTCTGTTCTTTCTTCAACGAGTCTGGCAAATTCATAATCACCCTGAGTAGTAGGATAATCCGCACCGTGGGTTTCAGCCAGTCTCAGAACTACCGTTTCAACAGACTCTGTTACTTCCTCTTTCTTAGTGCAGGAAATCCCTGTAAATAAAAGTGCAACCAGCAGAAATACGACAATCGTTTTTTTCATTATTATCTCCTTAGATAATGATTTTGGATTGTTATATTTTAATATGTATTTCTGGCGAATCGATCTGGTAAATATTGTTTTATTCTGCAGTATGTTGCCATTATTATGTTCCATAAATGAAAAACAGCCAGCTGAATCTTCACATTATTGCGATCTTAGCATTTTATTGCTGCGATAAGTTGTCGGTGATATTGATTCAATCCTTTTAAAAACCCTAGTAAAGTAATTCGGATCACTATATCCGATTTCATAACTGATTTCTTTCATTGAGAGATTACTGCTCTCCAGAAGTCTCTTAGCTTCTCGTAACCTGCAGTTTGTAAGATAATCTATAAATGTAATGCCCATACTCTTTTTAAATAGTTTACTGAAGTAAAAACTGGAAAGCCGGCAATGTGTTGCGGATTCTTCCAGAGTGATATCCTGTTTGAAATTGTCTTCAATAAAACGACAGGCTGATTTGATTGCCGGACTATTCTCCATATTTTTCACAGAAGCCGTCTGCTCCAGAAGGTTGTTCAGAAAAATATTCAAACCGGAAAGAAGAACTTCAGCACTCATAGCTTCATTTATATCACCATCATCAACTGTGCATATTCCATCCGGCTGCTGATAAGCAACAGCATGTCTCAGCACTGTAGTCAGCTCAATGATTGATCGCTTTTTATTTTCATACTTCAACAACGAGTTATTAAACCAGTTACAAAGATGCTGATAGGTTTCCAGGACTTCCTTCCTACTACCTTTGAGAAGACCCTGTTCCAATTCAATTTCAAGATTGAATGGGAAAATATCAGCTTTAGAGGGTTGCTGTACTGCTGATAATAAGCTCGCCTCACCCACAAGATTATTTTTTGCCCGTGAAAAGGATTTTATAGATTCAGCTGGATCCTTGAATATCGATCCGAAGCTGGTGATAACTTCCAGATTTATAGTTTTCTTCACCTCATCAGAAATAGCGATAGAAAGCCTGCTGATATCAAGAGTATCCAGATTGATACTGCTGCCCTTCAGCTTGATCACCAGGAAATATATGTTTGACAGTTCCATGTTGAAAAGAGTTGTCAATCCAATATCAGTTAAAATGTTCTGAATGATAAAAACAGTTTTTTTCCTGAGTACATGTTTCTGATAACTGGAATCTATATGTACCGGATAAGTAGAATAATTTAATTTTGAAATCCCGGCTCTGGCTGAAAAGAAGTCAAGTTCAAGGAAAGACAGGTAACTTTCAAATTTTTCTTCAGAAATACCCCGTACCGAAAGATTGTAAATAAACTCATTTTCAAGATATCCGCTTGCTTTATTTAATCTAATTTCATTATCTTCTTTCTCAATAAATTCAGCTCTCGAATTATCAATATTGGTGATAACCTTATTTATCACCTCAAGAATATGAGAGTCTGAAGATGGTTTGATAATAAAATTACTGACACCTATATCGATTGCTTCCCGGGCGTATTCAAATTGATTATATGCCGTTAAGAAAACTATCGAGACTGAAGAATCTGAATCCCGGATTGTTCTTGCGGCATCTATACCGTTTATACCCGGCATTTTAATATCAAGAAAGATAATATCCGGATTGAAAGAGCGGGATTTAACAATAGCTTCCCGTCCATTAACAGCTTCTTCTATTTCAACAATTGAGTTAATATCCTTATTAATTATTACCTTAAGGGCATTTCGTTCCAGTTGCTCATCATCAACTATAAGGATTTTATACACTGGTATCTCCGGGAATCGTTATAATGACAGTTGTCCCTTCACCGGGAATACTTCTTATATCGAATGATTCTTTCTCCTGAAAAGCAAGACTCAGCCGCCGCCTGACATTAGTAATGCCGATACCCGTAGATTGATCAGATAAGATCCGATCATCATTGAAAAATATCCTTTCTATCTCCTCAACCGGGATACCGGCCCCGGTATCAGAAATTGTTAACCGAACTTTGTTCTCAATTCTTTCAGCTTTAAAGAGAATCTCTCCTCCTTCTTCCCTTGGTTCAATTCCGTATTTTAAAGCATTCTCAATCAGGGGCTGAATGGTAAATATCGGAATTTGGATTTCAGACGAGTCAAGATCGCAGTCAATTCTGAAGGTAAGTCTGTCACCGTATCGAATCTTTTGGATATGCATGTATTCATTCAAGATATCTATCTCTTCTGAAAGAGTAACAATACGATTCTGTCTGTTTAAAGTGTATCTGAAAATATTTGAAAGAGATTCTATCAGCTTTACAGTATTTGGAGCTTTCTCAAACATAGAAGTTCTAGCGATTGTATTCAGTGTATTGAACAGAAAATGCGGACTGATCTGTGACTGAAGACTCAGAAACTGAGCTTCTTTCAGGGATTGGTTCATATCTGCGATTTTCAGTTCATCCTCCCTGAGCCTTTTCTCTATCTCAACCTTATCTTCAAGGCTCTGTACCATTTCATGAATATTGGTTCTCATTTTATTAAATGAAGTTGTAAGCACACCAATCTCATCTCTATACGGTACATTGAAAAGATTCCCCGTAAATTCACCCTCTGCCATTTTCAGCGACCTATCTGCCAATTCCCGTATGGGTTTAGTGACGGATTCAGAAAAATATGTGCCAAATATCATAAACAAAATACTGATAAATATAATTCCTATAAAACTGACCATTCTTATTTTAATGACTTTGCCAATTTGCAAAGAATATAACTGACTGCCTTCTTCAAGTCTTATATGGACAAGTTCTTTCAGATAATTATCGATATATCCGTTAATTCTTCTTGTTTTAAGAAGATTGTTTATAAATGAATTTTCGTCTTTATCCATTGATTTTTGGGTTTTATCAATGCTTTCCATATATGCCAAAAGAGCGTATCTGATTGCATATATCTGAAAATATGCATCACTATTAGTATTGGAAGTTTCCTGAACAAGTTTCCAATTTGACCAGATTTCAGGAACTTTATCATTAAATTGATTTAAAGCATTCTCGTCTGAATACATAATATAATTTTCAAAATTAGAATTGTTCTCAATAATCGATGTCTGAAGGTTGTGGATTACTGTATTTTTTATTAAATCCTGTTCATAGATTTTTAAATAATTAAATGCATTGAACAGAGTGTATAAATTCAGCAGACTTATACATGCTATTATTAATGAGAAGAAGAGCATTAGTTTTCTTTTCAAGGATAATCTATACCACAAATCACGGATGCTTATCATTGCTGAAGCATTTTATAGCATTCCAGATGCTTGGAAAACCTTTTTTATAGCGAATTGGCTGATGATATTTTGGAATTCCGAGATTCTGCTATTCTCGTTGTACGTTGCTAATCCAGCGGTTTGGGATATTCTGGATAGCGATTTTAGTGACAAAGGAGTTTGAACATACGCTATGATCTTTGATGATTTTATCTCCGGAGACGA
>QNBK01000042.1 GCA_003644105.1 Spirochaetota bacterium
AAACCTCCGGAGATTTATCTGTGCCGGAGTTCAGCTGCCGTTTGCTCTCAAGGACGGTGAGATTCAGATTTACCGGTTCAGGAGGACCGTCGGGGAAACCGGAAAGGGGCATGGATAGGAGAACCATCCCCTCAAGTCCTTCAGACTTCATATACTCCCTGATTTCACTCACCCGCCGGACATCCCCGCCGTGTACATGGAAATCAAAGACCTGCAATTCAGACATGGTTTCTAGCGCAGCCCGAACAGTGGAACTTCAGCCACTTCTGCGGTGACGGTGAGTGAAGCAGAGGTATGTTCTCTGGCGTAGGATGCAGGGAAATCCGATCCAATCGGTCCGAAGAGCAGTTTGCGGACCACCGTCTTCTGCCAGGGACGATTCATCCAGATCGATAGCCTCTCTGATGCCAGAATGGATTTCATTCCGACAGTGACGGCCCGTTTCGGGATCCGCTCGTAGGCTCCTCCCAGTGCTGTATGGGAATTTGTTGTGATGGTTTCCGGTGTCAGGCTGATAATTCGGGATGGAGAGTTCTTTGGACTCGGTGCTTCATTAAAGGCCAAATGACCATTGATTCCCACACCTGCATAACAGACTGTGGCAGCTCCAAGATTCTTAAGATTCTCGTCGTAATCTTCAGCTGCGGAAGGTACGGGAAAGTGGAGCTGTGCCTTTCTAAAACCGAAGGCCCCGTCGATGATGGGCTTTAATTCTATGCCTATGAAACCCCGGAATGAAAGAGGATGGCCCACAGAGATAAGATTATCCTTTTCATCGAGATATTCGTCCATGAAAAACAGATGGAGATGGGAAAGGTTTAGAGGAAGGGCCGTCAGGAGGTCAAGTAAATAACGGTACTGATAGACTGGCCCCACCGGGACAATAAAAACCGTTTCCCTGCCCAGTCCCAGATCGGTGGAAATCTCCCGGTACATGTCCAGGGCCATCCTCCAATAGAGGATGGTGTCATTCCCGGCAACTTGCAGGGGCATAGGGAGTTCCGAATCGCCTGTTGTCAGAACTCTGTCCAGGAAATCGCCCACGTTCTACCCCTTTAATGCACCGCTGGTCATACCCTTGATTATCTGCTCGTGGAGAACAATGTAAATAATAATCGTGGGCAGCATGGTAAGTACAATAGCGGCAAACATGGATGTGTAGTCTGTGAAAAACTGACTGGTAAAGAAACGAATACCGAGCTGCAAGGTACGGACCGCCGGTCTTGAAGTGAGCAGCATGGCGTATATGAACTCATTCCAGCTGAATAGAAAGACGAATGTTCCGGCGGTTACCATTCCGGGTTTGGTAAGGGGTAAAATAATTCTCCAGTATCGCCCGACAAAACCGGTTCCATCCATGATGGCCGCCTCTTCCAGCTCTCTGGGCAGGGTACGCATGAAGCCGTAGAGCAGGAATGTTGAGATGGGTATATTGATTGCCGTATAAGTGAATATGAGGGCCCAGATGCTGTCATAAATTCCCAGAGCGTTTGTCAATCGGAAGTAGGGGGCCATCAATGCGATAATGGGCACAAGAACCCCGGCAAGTATCAGGTTCAGCAGGCCCTGCCTGAAGGGAAAGCGTTCCCGTGAAAAGACGAATCCCGCCATAGAGGTAACAATCATGGTGAGGCCTGTGGAGACCGTTGATATCATGATGCTGTTCAGAAAGAGGCGAGGCAGGCCTGATATTTTTACCGCATTCGCATAATTGGTGAATTGCCAGATTTTCGGCATTGCAAAGGGTTTCAGCTGCAGTTCCAGATTGGTTTTGAAACTTGAGATGAGAAGCCATAACAGGGGAATAAAGGTGAATGTAAAAAAGAATATCAGGACGATCCATTTGGCGATATTTCCCAGGACCTGTGCTTTTCCCTGGTCGTTTGTTCTGACGATGGACATAGTGCGGCTCCTACTGTGTCAGATCGGAAGCGGAACTCTTCCGCCCGATAGTCGATCGTATGACAACAATCATGATTAAACCCAGTATTACCAGGGTTGTACTGATTGATGATGCCTGCCCGTACTTCAGGGCACTCAGTTTTTTGTAGAGCAGTATGCCCAGAACCGAGGTGCGGTTTGCCGGCCCACCGTTAGTAAGCAGGAAGGTGGCTTCGAAGTGGCGTAGACCATAGGCCATTGCCAATGTCATGGCTGTTACTAATATTTCTTTTATCATCGGTAAGGTGATGTGCCATTCCTGCTGCCAGACATTGGCACCGTCAATCTCTGCAGCCTCATAAAGGCTGTCGGGAATGGTCATCACCGAGGCGAGAATAATAATCATGAAATAACCAATGTAGAACACTTGTTGAACAATAATCGCCGGTAGTGCGGTAGCGTACTCGCCGAGCCAGTTATGGGTTAGATTTTCCAGCCCGATGGATACGAGCAGTTGATTAATTGCACCGTATTCAGCGTTATAAAGGGCGGCCCACATCATGGCAATGGCCACCTGACTGATAACATTAGGCAGAAAATAGACGGTTCTTAAAAACTTCCACCCTCGGGGTCGACGGGCAAGAATGAGAGCCACTATGGCTGCCAGCCCGATCTGTACAAAGCCATTGGCGAAAAGCCATATAAAATTGTTCTTTATTGAAAGCAGGAATGTTTTGTTTTGAAAGTTGGAAATGAAATGCTGCAATCCGACAAATTCAGGAGTACTAACACCGTTCCACTTCAGTGTGCTGGTAAAGAATATAAATCCTAGAGGATAGACAAAGTAAAAAAAGAAAAGAATAAGGACAGGTGTGAGAAACAGAGCTATCCAGAATGCATTCTTACGGGATTTAACATTCATGCAAGGATTCTCCTTCAATCTTCAGATTGTAAGAGCGGCCCGTTTTCACGGGCCGCCTGATTTTTTTAGAACATGGACTCTTTACTGAGCGTCGATGAGCATCTGGACGAATTCTTCCGGAGTGGCTTCATCCAATACGAGGGCGGCCAGTGCCTGGCCGAACTCCTGAATCACAGAGACCGGAAAATAATTATGAAGTCCGCCGGTGACGAAGGTGGCTTCGCTGGATACGCGGACAAACTCTCTTTGCAGAGGATCTGCGTCGGCACCCAGTTCGTATTTAATGGCAAACAGGGATCCGGCAGATTCACTGATGAACTTCACGTTGTCCGGTTCGGTGATGAACTTCATGAATTTTACGACCGCTGCTCGTCTGCGGGGATCGTCGGTATTGGCTGCGGCCAGGTTGGATAACATAAAACCAACCTGATTACCTTCATATTCTCCTACCTTGGGAGCCGAAGAAAGCATGGTTGCTGCATGAACCTCAGGAGCATCGCCACGGATTCGACCAATGTACCAGGGGCCGTTTATAAAGACGGCTGTATCGGCTGCCATATAATGGCCGCCGGAAACACCTGCATCACCGCCGACAGCATCACGTGTGGTATTGCCATCTGAGTACAGCTTTTTCAAAACCGTTGCGGCCTCGGCATAAATCGGGTCGGTCAGCGGTTTTTTCATGGCGTCGGGTCCGCCCAGACTACCCATAATGTGACTGTACCAGAGCATACTGGTCCAGGCATTTGAACCGCCGGTCATTTGACTGGTAGGAACGATGCCATTGGCCTTCAACTTATCGGCCGCGGCAAGAAATTCATCCATTGTGGCCGGGAATTCGGAAATACCAGCCTTTTTGAAAAGGTCGGCATTGTACCAGATAGGTGTAATGGCAATTTCAAATGGGACGGACTTGGTTGCACCGTTTTTCGTGCTGTCGACGACATAACTTTCAACGAAATTGCCCCGCCAGCTGCCGGAGAACTCATCGGTGAAATCCATCAGAATGTCGCTGTCATAGTATTGGAAGGTTGTAGGATCGGGATTGAACACGAAGATATCCGGTGCCCTGCCCGAGGAGAGCTGGGTATTGATTTTGTCCCGGTAGCCATCGGTGTCCGGATTGGGTTCCAATAGCACTTTTATCTCGCCGGTATTCTCGTTATTGAATGTTTCGAGAAGTGTGGCGATCGGACCGGACTTGGAGTCCTGTCCAACCCAGAATGTGGGAAAACTCAAGACTATTTCACCAGTCTCTTCCATTGCTGCGTCACTGCCACCATTGGCGAAGACCGGAACTGCAATGGCAATGATCAGCAATAATGCCAGTCCGCGAACGATACTTTTCATAAAGATCCTCCTGATATTTTTGAACCCCCGATACGGCTTATCCGTGAAACCGCCGGACCGGGATAATTCTATTCTAACGCATTGGGGCTCATGTTGTGATATCCCCTTTTTCACCCTTCATGAAGTCGGTGTTCTTGTCCCCTACCCAGTAACGTTCACCGGCGATACACCAGATGAAGCACAGAGGAGAATCGTGACTGAATACCGGGTGATAGTTCAAAACGGGAATTGTAACATGATCTCCAACTCCCACAGATGTGACGAATGTCTGGTTCTCGTCATCTTCGTATACAGTCATGGCACCTTCGCCTTCGATGAAGCTGTACACTTCTTCCTGATCGCTGTGGTTATGAGGAGGCCAGGCCCGTGTATGATCCTCATAGAAGGTATAACCGGCCATGAATTTATTGGCCCCTTCAGAAACATCGAACATCTTGTAGACAACTTTACGGTTCAGGTGCCGGATACGCTCGTTATTCTTCTTTGCTTCTTCAAAACTTGAGTGGAAAACCGGATGAATATCTGTCCCTGGAGCTCTGTATACATAGAGATGCCCCTCTTCATCACCCTGATGGATTATCTGGAAACCCATACCTGAAGAAATGTAGAGCACATCGTAGTGACCCAGCTGATAGTTGACCTCTCCCGCTCTGCAATTTACAGATACTCCAAGATTGAAAAGCAGTACTTCTTCTCCCTGGAAGGCATAAGAAGGGCTGATGGTATTATTGATGCGGAGGTCGGCGGCACTCAGGAATTCGAGGCCGCTGTCCGGACCGTTGAATGTTTCCACCATGGTGCAGCGGCTACTTTCCGAGTTGAATTTTTTACCAGGTTTCGGCATCTGATTTCCTTTATATAAAACCGGAGTCATCAGAACCGGTTATTATTTAGTTACTGTAAGTAAATTATATAGAGTGTAATTGGAGTATGCAACATAAAAATCCCTCAGTTCCGGGAATTCAACTTAAAGAATTACCCCTGAAGGAAAGAATCTGTAGATTCTTTCCAGAAATCCCCAATATGGCTCCCTGGGTGCTTAGGGGTGAGTCGGGGTGAACAATGAGCCATTTCCTTTTTTTCAGCATTCCCTGAGTCCTTTAATCAGTGTTATCCATAGTGAGCGTTTGCGGTAAAAAACCGCTGGTTTACCTATAGGTGCAGCGACTTTTACCATACCTCCGCTATAAACGGAGCCGCTCCAGAGGTGTACCCATTCATCATCCGGCAGGTAGAGTCGCCGGCTTTTTTGTCCTTTGCGTATAACCGGTGCTACCAGTAGATCGGGACCATACATATATTGATATTGGTTTTCGTGTAAGTGCAGCTTGTTATCGTCAGGATAGTGAATCCAGGGATGACGCATGGGTGGGACGCCGGATTCCTGATACTCGTCTGACAGGGCCTGATGATATGGTTTAAGGGCCGTGAAGATGGAGGACATTCTGGCCAGGTGGGGTAGGATTACATCATCATTATGCAGAGAGGATCCGACATCCGGCCGGTTTCCTTCATGTGACCGCATGGTTTGGGTGAATGCCGCCTGCTCAGCCCATCTCATTATGAGTTCACGACTTCTCTTCAGCCATAATACAGTCGTATAGCCTCCGAGGTCTGAATGGACATATCCGATACCGGTGAAACCGAGGGATATCGAGCCTGGTATTACGGTGGGAAAACCCTGATCCCGATTCCAGTTTACTAACTGATCACCCGTCCAATAAGACGGTGAATGTTTCGCGGATCCTGTGTATCCGGCCCGCATGAAAAAGGCCGTTTCGTCTGCTTTACCTGCTTCAATCACAGCTTCCCTGTTAATTCGGGCCCACTCTGTGATGTAATGATTATGATAAGTCAGACCGTCAGATCCGTCGTGGAAAACCGCATCAGTAGGAATGTATTCACCAAAGTCCGCCATCCACCCTGATAGACCCGTTTCAATCATATTCTTCCTGATAACAAGTTTAATCCATTCCCGGCAGTCTGGATTGGTGAGGTCTAACATTGCTGCCGGGAAAGTTGTGATGGTAACCAGATAGTCCTTACCGCCTGTATCCTTTACGCAATAACCGTTTGCGGCCGCTTCTTCATACAATTTTCCTTCAAGGGCCAGAAATGGATTGATATAGCCCAGATACCGGATTCCTTCGGTTTTCAGTTCCTTGATATAAGCGGGTAGAGAAGGATAGAGTTTCTCATCATAGCTCCAGTCCCACATCAGTTGTTTTCCAAAAGAGGTTTTTCTAACTCCCTCCCAATCCTGGCACCAGAGCCCTGATATCTTAACTCCGGCAGCAGTCATCCTGTTCAGTTTTTTCCGGGTTTCCTCTCTGCCGCCCTGGGCTCCCAGCCACATTCCGTCATAAGACCATGAGGGCAGCTTCGGTTGTCGGCCCAGATAGGACGTAAGAGATTTCATAAGGGATTTCGGTTCGGCCTCAACACCGAATACGATTTTTTCGGGAATTTCCCAGATATGGAGAGTATGCCGATCCGGTTTCTGAAATCGGCCTTCACTGTATGCTGAGCTTTCACTATGTATGTATGCACCGGAGGTGAATACAAAAGTGGGCTGTGAAAAATAGCTCGTATACCATTTTCCTCCGTATCTGGATTTTAATTCAGAGATAATAGTGAGGAGATTATATCCACGGCCCAAACCCGGTTCCTGTACCCAAACCGGAAGGTTTCTGCCTCGAAGGTTAAGGTGTGTATACTGTTCGCCGCCTCCGTAAACTTGTTCGTCTCTATCTGCAGCCCAGTGAATCCAGAGACGATTCCAATTCTTCTTTACGGTTTTGAACCCGATATGAAGACGCTCGTCTATCAGCTCCAGAATCATAGTGAGCCCTACGCTGTACTCCACTACAATACGATTATTCTGATTTTCAAGGATTGAATAATGGCGGCAGGCTATTCGCTTTACCTGCCGGTCTCGAATTTTGAAGAGGCCGAAATAGAAGTGGAAACGGCCGCGGCCCTCACCAACTTCGACACAGGGTGATGCTGATGAATGCCGGAATATCTCTTTGCCTTTCAGGGATACTACGAATCCATCACCATTGTAGTCAAACTTCAAGAGTGGAGTATCGGATTGCCTGTCAGCTGTTTTCGTTGATTTCAATGCTGTTCCTGTAATGTCAGTTTGAGAAGAATTTCTTATATACCAGATTTGCGGCACCCCGGCCGGCTTTTTCCGGATCGTATACTGCTGAATCAATGAGTGTCCGTCCCTGCCATCGTTCACTGGCCTGAGATTTAACTTCCGATCGAACACGGTTTGCAAGGTATTTACCCAGTTCCGGTGACCGAGTGACGATAAGGAACATTTCAGGACCGAAAAGACTGATAAGATTCCGTATCGCCAGAGCCAGGATTCCGGCTTTCTCGTCCAGGATAGATGTAACTCTTTTCTCTCCCTGTACGATCAGGGAGTCGATATCAGTAATGGATTTCAGCCTGACCGCCGGCAGGAGGTCATTTATAATAGCTCCCTCGGACAGGTATGTTTCCAGACAGCCCCGACTGCCGCAATCACATTTCCGGCCATTGTACTCCACCGTGATGTGTCCGATTTCCAGGGTTGTATGAGTCTTTGTAACAAAAATATCCCCATCGTCCAGGAATGCTCCGCCTACTCCTGCCCGGATCATGACTGAAAAGAGGGAACGTACATCTTTACCGGCACCACGCTGATACTCATCCCAGGCTACAGCAGCACTGTTATTCTGTATTGTCACCGGAAGATTGAATTCCTCATTCAGGGCTTTACCGAGATTAATATCTGCTATCCCCATCCGGGAGTACTGGATCAGTTCTCCGGTCTCCACATCAACCTGACCTGGTGCGGCAACACAAAGTCCAAGCAGCTTTTCTTCGGGAATTTTCGATGCTTCTATACTTTCTCGAAACATGGTGCGAAGAAGAACAATCACATCCGATTTGTCAGCAGGATCGAGATTCCAGGAACGGGAGAATACTACATCACCGGCAAAATCCACGATTACAGCGGAAGCCGAATAGGCCCAGAACTCCATTCCCAGAGAATAAGCAGCTTCGGGAATAGGTTCAAAAAACACCGGCTTTCGACCTCGTTTTTCCCTGTCGGGTTCCCGGTGGACACGTCTTATGAAGCCCTCATTTTCAAGATGACTGAAAAAGCGAAGAACTGTCGGCGGCCTCAGACCTGTCAGGCCGACAACCTCACTCTGAGAGATTCCATTGCCTTCTCTGATGAGACGGAGGATCAGTTTTTCATTAGACTCACGAATGTCCCTGCCGCGGACGGGTTTCACAATGTTCTTCTCATATTACCTATACCTTAGCAACTAACAGCTGTTGCCGCAAAGTGAAGTTTCTAGAAAAACCTGTCTTTACACTTTTATCAGCCTGTGATATTTATTATTTACCATAAGTAACTAATTGGCAAGTGAGGTTGAACTGTGTTCGACACCGATTTGAATGATAAGGCACTGGAGATTCGTAAGAAAACCCTGGAGATAATCGGAAAGCTGGGAGTCGGCCATATCGGAGGGTCTCTTTCCGTGGTGGAACTGTTGACAGTTTTATATTACAAGCGAATGAAAATCGATCCTTTAAACCCCGGGATGGAGGGCCGCGACTGGTTTGTTCTATCCAAGGGACATGCCGGGCCGGCACTTTACTGTGTTCTGGCCGATCTCGGTTTTTTCCCGAAGGAATGGCTTCTGACACTTAATGCCGGGGGGACTAACCTGCCCAGTCATTGTGATCGGGTTCGGACTCCGGGTATCGATATGTCCACTGGTTCTCTGGGACAGGGGTTGTCGGCCGCCGTGGGGATAACTCTGGCTCAACGAATTGATGGACATGACAACTGGGTTTATGCATGCATTGGCGATGGTGAGAGTCAGGAGGGGCAGAACTGGGAAGCTGCTATGACGGCAGCCCACTATAAAACCGATAGGCTCATTGCTTTTACCGACTTTAATAAAATGCAGATTGACGGTCTGACCGAAGATGTTATGGGAATTGAAAAGATTGAGGATAAATGGGCCTCTTTCAATTGGCATGTACAGAGGATTGACGGCCACAATATGGATGCTATTGATGATGCTATAGAAATTGCACAGGGAGTTTCAGGGAGTCCCCATATGATAATCCTGGACACGATCAAAGGTAAGGGTGCCGCCTTTGCTGAAGGGAATCCAGGGAATCACAATATGGTTTTTGATATAGAAAAGGCTCGGGAAGCAATTAACGCTCTGGATGCCAAAGCCAGGGAGGCAATCTGATGGATATGCGTGATGTTTACACTGAAACACTGATTGAACTGGCCGGTAAGGATGAAAGGATTGTACTGCTGGAAGCGGATCTGATGAACGCTACAGGAACGCGTCCCTTCAAGGTAGCCTATCCCGACCGCTTCATCAATGTCGGTGTCTCAGAGGCTGATATGGTAGGTGTTGCCGCCGGACTCTCAGCGGCAGGCAAGATTCCCTTTGCCGCCAGTTTTGGATGTTTTGCTTCCCGGCGGGTATACGATCAGTTTTTCCTTTCGGCTAATTACGCCCAGTTAAATGTCAACCTTGTGGGTACAGACCCCGGAGTTACGGCTCTTTTCAACGGCGGTACCCATATGACTTTTGAAGATGCCGGCATTATGCGGAATATTCCGCAGCTGCGAATCCTCGAACCCTCAGACGAAGTGTCTCTCCGGAAGCTTCTGCCTCAAATTGCGAATTGGCCGCGGAGTGTCTATCTCAGACTTCATCGAAAGGGTGGTTGGTCGTTTTACGGTGAAGATGAGACTTTTGAAATTGGGAAAGGAAAGCTTGTTCGTGAAGGCTCGGATATCACGTTGGCCAGTTTTGGAATGGTGATGCTCCAGGAAACACTGAAAGCGGCGGATTTGCTGGAGAAAAAAGGTATTCACGCGGATGTGATTGATGTTCTGACACTTAAACCCCTGGATCGTGAGCTTGTTTTGGCTTCTGCTCGAAAAACCGGGCAGATTGTTACTTGTGAAAACCATAACATTTATAACGGCTTGGGTTCCGCAGTCGCTGAAGTTCTCGCAGAAGATGGTGTACCGGCTCGACTGAGGCGTATTGGATGCCAGGATAAATTTGGAGAGGTTGGTAAAATCGATTATCTGATGGAAGCTTTCGGTCTGACAGCAGCTCATATTGCCGGCGCTGCCGAAGCCTTGATCGGGATGAAAAAAACCGCCTGATGAAGGCAGGAGAGTACAATGGTTGATAAAATAAAAATTGCATTAGCATCGGATCTTTCAGGTTTTCCTCTCAAACAGGCTATTTCTGAATATTTTAACGGACGGGAAGACATTGAATGTCTTGATTTCGGCATAAACGATCCTGACAAGCCGGAACCCTATACTTTACAGGCACCTAAAGTTGCATCCGCAGTTCAGTCCGGTAAGGCTGATCGGGGTATTCTGATTTGTGGTACAGGGCAGGGTATGGCCATCGTGGCAAATAAGCATAAGGGAGTCTATGCCTGTGTTGTTGACTCAGTTTTCTCCGGAGAGCGTTCAAAGATTGTCAATAATGCCAATGTCATCACCTTGGGCGGTTGGATAACAGCACCGTTTCTGGGTGTTCAGATTGTCGAAGCCTGGCTGGCGATGGCTTTTTCTCAGAAAATGGAATTCAAAAAAGAGTTTCTTCAGAAGAATTTTGATCTTGTTCAAGAACTTGAAGAAAAGCATTTCAAATAGAGAATTACCAGAATGAAACTCTTTGAATTTCAAGCCAAGAACATCTTCCGTGATGCCGGGATACATGTTCCCGAGAGTGCCCTTGTAAAGACAAAATCAGAAGTGAAGAAAGCCCTTTCTGTTATCGGGTATCCGGCTGTCCTTAAGTCCCAGGTTCTTACCGGTGGTAGAGGAAAAGCCGGCCTTATCAAAATCGTGGAGGATGAATCGGCAGCTATGGAAGCAGCCGGTACTCTATTTTCTTCTCCTCATCGGGTGAATAACATTCTGGTGGAAGAAGCTGTGGATATCGAACGGGAAATCTATCTGGCCATCACTGTCGATCCGGTGGAAGCCTGTGCCCTTGTACTGGCAAGTGCCGAAGGTGGTGTGGAAATTGAAGAGCTTGCTGAATCGGCGCCGGAAAAGATTTTCCGGGAAGTTGTGAACCTGGAGAAAGGACTTCAGCCTTTTCAGATACGCAATCTTGTCAATGTTCTGGGTTTGGAAGGTTCCGCAGCAAAAGAAACAGCTGCAGTACTGAGCGCTCTCTGGAATGTGTTCCGGGAAAGTGATGCAGAATTAGTAGAGATTAATCCGCTGTTTCTCTCCAGGAGCGGAGAAGTCCTGGCCGGGGATGGAAAGCTGATTCTTGACGATAATGCTGCGTGGAGACAGGACAGAGCTGATGCCGGCCGGGAGTACTTCGATTCCGAAGCTGCGTTTGAGGCTGCAAAAGAAGGCATCCCATACCTCCAGTTTGACGGAGAAATCAGTCTGATGTGTGCTGGTGCCGGGCTCACTACAACAGTCTACGATCTGGTAATAGATGAAGGCGGAACCGTGGCGAATTATCTGGAGTTCGGCGGCCCCAATTACCGGAAAGCCGATAAGGCCATGGAGCTCTGTCTGAAGAATGATTCCAAGGTGATTCTGATGGTTACCTTCGGCACTATTGCCCGGGCGGATGTAATGGCGGAAGGCATTGTTTCTGCAATTAACAAATTGAAACCGGATCGTCCGATCGTCACATGTATCAGGGGTACCAACGAAGCTGATGCGGTGAAAATTCTCGAAGAGGCGGGTCTGATACCTCTTTTTAATACCGAAGAAGCTGTCCGCACTGCGGTTGCTCTGGCTCGGGGAGACGCTTGATGGGCATTTTTATTGATAATAATACCCGGGTGCTGGTGCAGGGAATCACCGGCAAAGAGGGTTCCTTCTGGACCGGTCATATGCATTCTCTCGGCACAAATGTTGTTGCAGGTGTAACCCCGGGAAAAATGGGCCAGGAAATTGACGGTGTTCCGGTATTCCATACGGTCCGCCAGGCGGTAGCAGCGCATGAAGCTGATGCTGCGATGTTATTTGTTCCACCGCGGTTCACCATGGATGCCGTATTCGAAGCCCTTGATGCAGGTATCAGAAAAATTGTTACCATTGCCGACGGAATCCCCTTACAGGACTCTCTGAGGATACGCCGGGCTGCTCTGGATGCCGAGGCTCGTGTTATCGGCGGTAATACTTCAGGTGTGATATCCCCGGGGAAGGCCATGATGGGATTTTTCCCATGGTGGATTGAGCGGGTATATAAACCTGGCCGTATTGGTGTTATGACCCGCTCCGGTTCACTTACCAATGAAGTTACCGCCATGGTTGTAGAAGCCGGTTTTGGTGTGTCCACACTTATTGGAGTGGGGGGCGACCCTGTACCGGGTACCCGTTTTGTTGAAATGCTTCCGGATTTTGAGGCCGATTCTGAAACCGATGCGGTGGTGATTATCGGGGAACTGGGGGGTACTATGGAGGAAGAATGTGCCGAAGCTGTCGCTTCCGGTTCTTTCACCAAACCGCTAATTGCTTTCCTGGGCGGCCGGAATGCTCCGAATGGCAAGCGAATGGGTCATGCCGGAGCTATCGTCACCGGTGGAAAAGGTGATGTGGCGTCCAAAGCGGCAGCTCTTCGTAAGGCTGGTGCCGGTGTGGCGGACCGTCCCCGGCAGGTAGGGGGACTGCTTCTGGATGCCCTGGGAGCCAGAAGATGAAAACCCTCAATACCAGTTCTCCATCGGCAGTGAAATCCGGAATCATCCTGGCTGTCGCTTTCCTTGTCGCAATCGTTTTGTGGCTCTTCCCGCTACCTGCATCTTTCACCGCTATAGACAAAGTTTCCCTTTCACCTGCCGCTCAGACGGCAATGGGTATACTGATTTTTGCTCTTATCCTGTGGATGACTGAGGCCATCCCGTTTCATATTACCGGACTTCTGGGAGTCTTATTGCTGGCCCTCTTCCGTGTGGACAGTTTTAAGAACATCATATCTATCGGTTTTGGAAATCATATTTTTGTATTTTTTCTGGGAGTTCTTATCCTTTCAGCCTTCATAACGCACAGCGGGCTGGGTAAGCGGATATCGGTGTTCCTGCTCTCTAAAACCGGAAACTCCACTCGGATGATTATTCTGGGTTTCATAATTACCGGCACTCTGCTTTCCATGTGGCTCACCAATATGGCAGTTGCCGCTATGCTTATGCCTCTGGGACGGTCTATTCTTCAGGAAGAAGGGGTAGAGCCCCGGAAGTCCAATTTCGGCAAAGCTCTGATGATTTCCATCTGTTGGGGTTCGATAGTTGGTGGAATCGCGACTCCCTCCGGTGCCGGGCCCAATCCTCTGGCAATTGGGTTTCTCAAGGAAATGGCTGGTATCGATGTCAGCTTTATTGATTGGATGGTTTATGGTGTACCTTCGGCGGCATTACTCATATTGCCGGTCTGGGGTGCTCTACTGCTATTTTTTCCGCCTGAAATGAAAAAGCTCAAAAAAACAAAAGAGGAATTGGCTCAGGAATATGAAGACCTCCCGGCTATGGGCCGTGAAGAGAAAATCACTCTGGCATTGTTTCTGCTTACAGTGGTGTTGTGGGTTAGTTCTCCCTGGCTTGAAAAACTGCTTGGCATATCAATTCCCATTTCAATGCCTGTACTTCTGACTGGGTGCCTGTTCTTTTTTCCGGGTCTTACTACAACTTCCTGGAAGAAAGTGGAGCAGGAGATAAGCTGGAGCGGTATTCTGCTGGTGGTTACCGGGATATCAATCGGTATGATGCTTTATCGAACCGGAGCGGCTGAATGGCTTTCAATACTGCTTCTGGGTGGTATCGGCGGCATCCACCCCCTCTTACAGGTGTTTCTTGTTGTGTTGATTATCAGCTTCCTGAAAATTGCATTTTCGTCCAATACAGTTACTGCTACGATTGTTATTCCCATAATGATTGCATTGTCGGGGATTCTCGGAATAGATACGTTGAGTATCGCTATTCCGGCAGCTCTTACGACATCAATGGCCTTTATTCTCGTTACCTCAAGTCCGACAAATGTTATACCGTATTCCGCAGGTTATTTCACCATTAAAGATATGGCGGTGGCAGGAGTGGCTATCACCGTTGTAGCCTCGGTTATCGTCTCAGTTGTGATATATCTCGTGGGGAGCATGCGGGGATTGTATTAATTATGGTGTAATGTCTCATAAACGCCGCCGAACTCCCAGGCTTTCAGGTTTCCCCCCGCAGGGCGTCAGAGGTCAACAAAAATTATTTCCCCTTTGCCTTATACACACCCTCGCCGTCGTAGAATAGTCCCAGCCACTTGTCCCAGGGAATGGTTCCCCTGCCGAAATTGCAGGACACGTAGCGGTGATGCAGGTAGTGAAAATAGTTGCCCACGGGCCATTTATTTGATTCCCAAGCGAAATGAGCGGAGTGAACAAGTTCATTCCCGAATGAGCGCCGGGAAAGCATGGTTTCATACCCCGCGGCTCTGCCGCGGAACAGGGAGTCGCTTGAGCGACTCCGGGT